>NZ_JBSGBN010000005.1:0-141975 GCF_053601275.1 Streptomyces sp. NPDC004752
GGGGACGGGGCCGTACACGCGCGTGCCGGTCGGGCGTTCAGCGGGCGGCGGTCTCCCGTGCCGGCGCCGGTTCGGCCGACGTCACGATCCGGCCGGGGGTGCGGCGGGCCGGGATCAGCAGGGCGGCCACCCCGGCGAGGGCCACCGTCGCGGCGCCCGTCACCAGGGCGGGCCGCAGGCCGTCGACGAAGGACTGCGCGGACTCGTAGCTGCCCTGTGCCGAGAAGATCGACGACATGACCGCGATGCCGAGCGCGCCGCCCACCTCGCGCAGGGCGTTGTTGGCGCCGGAGGCGATGCCCTGCTCGGACGCCCGGACGCTGGACATGACCAGGTCGGCGGCCGGGGCGAAGTACAGCCCCATGCCGATGCCGCTGATGATCAGGCCGGGCAACTGGGCGGCGTACGAGGCATCGGCGGTGACCACGGAGGCCAGATAGCCGAGCCCGACGGCCTGGAGGAACATACCGGCCGCGACGACGGGACGGCCGCCGATGCGGTCGGAGAGGATCCCGGCGAGGGGCGCGACGAGCATCGGCATACCGGTCCACGGCAGCATCCTCAAGCCCGCCTCGGTCGGCGAGTAGCCGAGCACGCCCTGCATGTACTGGCTGAGCAGGAAGATCGAACCGAACATCCCGAGGAACATCAGCAGGCTGGCCGCGTTGATCCCGGCGAAGGCGCGGGAGCGGAAGAGCCGCATCGGGAGCATGGGGTTCCGGGCGCGCGAGCCGTGGACGACGAAGGCGATCAGCAGCGCGCCGCCCCCGAGCAGGCCGGTGAGCACGACGGCGTCGGTCCAGCCGTCGGCGGGGCCGCGGACCAGTCCGTAGACGATCCCGAAGAGGCCGCCGCTGGCGAGCAGGGTGCCGGGGATGTCGAGCGGGGCGCCGGTGCCGTGGGACTCGGCGAGACGGAATCGGGCGAGCGGCAGCAGGGCCAGGCCGAGCGGCACGTTCAGCCAGAAGATCCAGTGCCAGGAGACATGCTCGGTGAGGCTGCCGCCGATCAGTGGCCCGGAGGCCACCGCGAGACCGGTGACGGCGCCCCAGATGCCGTACGCCATCCCGCGCTTGGCGGCGGGCACGGCCGCCGTCAGCAGGGTAAGCGTCAGGGGCATCATCACCGCCGCGCCGACGCCCTGCACCGCGCGGGCCGCGATCAGCGAGTCGATGCCGGGCGCCATGGCCGCGGCGGCCGAGGCGGCGGTGAAGATCGTGAGCCCGGCGAGGAAGAGGCGGCGTCGGCCGAAGCGGTCGCCGAGCGCGGCGCCGAGCATCAGCAGGACCGCGAAGGTGAGCGTGTAGGCGCTCACGGTCCATTCCAGGTCGTCCAGCGCCCCGCCGAGGTCCCCGCGGATGGAGGGCAGGGCGGTGGTCACCACGAGGTTGTCCAGAGACGCCATGAAGCCGGCGACGCCGGTGATGACGAGGGCCCAGACGACTCCCCCGCGGCGTTCCGTGGTCGGTGCGGTCTGCTGTGGCATCGCTCCCCCAGAGCGTGATCGATGATTAGTTATTGATTACTAACTTTCGAGGGCATGAAACGGCGGCGGCTGCGTAGCCCCGCCTCAGTCCCCCTGCCCGTCCGTCGGCTCCCCGATCCGGGCGGACGGGTACATCCCCTGCCAGACCCGGTGGCCCGGCGGAAAGCCCATGGCCGCAAGGGTGTTGATGAGCATCCCGTAGGCCAGGAAGGTCGTCGTCTCGTGCTCGTCGGCCCCGAGCGGCAGATGCACGACCTCCCACAGCCGCATCCAGCCGGCCCGCACGGACTCGCCGAATCGGTGGTCGCCCTCCGCCTCGGCGGCGGCGACCGCGATATACGTCTGCATCTGCATCTGGAGCCGCTCCGGCTGCTCCTGGATCAGCCGCACATACGCCTGGGCCATGGCGTGCACCGCCTCTTCGCCCTCAAGACCCTCACCCGCCTCCCCCAGGACCTGGCACACGTCGTCGATGCAGCGCTGCGAGGCGGCGGCGAAGATGGCCTTCTTGCCCGCGAAGAGCCGGAAGAGGTACGGCTGCGAGACCCCTACCCGCTTGGCGATCGCCTCGGTCGAGGTGCCGTAGTAGCCCCTCTGTGCGAACTCCGTGATCGCCGCGCGAATGACGCCCTCGCGTCTCTCGTCCGCGCTCATCCTGACCATGCGAGTAAGTTAGTACTCAATCACTAACTAGGTCAAGCGATGCCGTCCGAACGTCGCGGGGACGGGACTCGCAGGACGCGCCCTGGGCGCGTCAGGAGTGCCCTGGACGCACAAGAGGTGCCCTGAACGCGTAAGGGGCGCCCTCAATGGGGGACGCCCCTTACCGCCGTTGCCCAACGCCCAGGCCGGACATGCCGACTCAGGCCAGGCGTACGAGCGCCCGGGACATGCCGAGCACCTTCTGGCCGCCGCTCATGGCCGTCAGGTCCACCCGCACCGTGTTGTCGTCGAGTTTGGCCGCGACCTTGCCGCCGACCTCGATCACGGCGCCCTTGTCGTCGTTCGGGACGGCGACGGGCTTGGTGAAGCGGACGCCGTACTCGACGACCGCACCCGGATCCCCGGTCCAGTCGGTGACCACCCGGATCGCCTCGGCCATGGTGAACATGCCGTGCGCGATGACGTCCGGCAGCCCCACCTCCTTGGCGAACTCCTCGTTCCAGTGGATCGGGTTGAAGTCCCCGGAGGCGCCCGCGTAGCGCACGAGCGTCGCGCGGGTCACCCGAAAGGTCTGCGCCGGCAGCTCGGTGCCGACCTCCACGTCGTCGTAAGCGATCTTCGCCGTCATCTCTCATGCCTCCCCGGCCGCGCGCGCCACCAGCTTGGTCCAGGCCGTCACGACATGCTCGCCCGCCTCGTCGTACACCTCACCCCGGATGTCCAGGATGTCGTTTCCGGCCATGGACTTGACGGCCTCGATGGTCGACGTGACCTGGAGCCGGTCGCCCGCGCGCACCGGGCGCGTGTACGCGAACCTCTGGTCGCCGTGCACCACGCGGCTGTAGTCGAGGCCGAGCTGCGGGTCCTCGACGACCTGTCCCGCGGCCCGGAAGGTGATCGAGAAGACGAAGGTCGGCGGCGCGATCACATCGGGGTGGCCGAGTGCCTTGGCGGCCTCCTGCTCCCGGTACACCGGATTGGTGTCCCCGACCGCCTCGGCGAATTCGCGGATCTTCTCCCGGCCCACCTCGTAGGGCTCGGTGGGCGGGTAGCTCCGCCCCACGAAGGACTGGTCGAGCGGCATGGCCCGGCACCTCCAGATGTCAGCTGTGATGGTTCACAAAGGTAGCTGGGTTCCAGCCGGTGGAAACGACACGAGGCCGCCCCCTCAGTCGGGGGCGGCCTCGTGTACGAGCCTGATGGTCAGCGCGTCTCGCGATGCGCGGTGTGCGCGTTGCAGCGCGGACAGTGCTTCTTCATCTCAAGACGGTCCGGGTTGTTACGCCGGTTCTTCTTGGTGATGTAGTTCCGCTCCTTGCACTCCACGCAGGCCAGCGTGATCTTCGGGCGGACGTCGGTGGCAGCCACGTGAGTGCTCCTATGACGGACGGATGGACTGATTCAACGCAAGAAAGAGTAGCCGATCGAAGGACCGACCCCGCAATCGGCTACTGTCAGTAGCGGTGACCGGACTTGAACCGGTGACACAGCGATTATGAGCCGCTTGCTCTACCGACTGAGCTACACCGCTTTGATGAGATCGGGCCCCGTCTCGCAACGGGAACCTCTCACACCAGAGCCCCAAAACGGAATCGAACCGTTGACCTTCTCCTTACCATGGAGACGCTCTGCCGACTGAGCTATTGGGGCGAGCGATGAAGACATTACACGCTCGGCCACCGTTCACCCAAATCCGTTTCGTACCGCCCGTCCAGGCCCCTTCGGCCCGTGTACCGGCAGCCTCGCGGGCCTCTTCCGGAGATGCTCCACGCGCGCGTAGAGGACGCTCCACGCGCGCGTAACGGACCGGACGGACCACACCGGTACGACTATTGCGCTCCTCCCCGCCATGCGCGACTCACCGGCCTAGGCTCGACTCACTCTGCGTGATCAAGAGTCCGTTCACTTCCTCCCGCACAGCCTTCCTCCCGCGCAGCCCGAGCCGCAGCCCCGAGCCCCTGGACCCCGATGCCCGACAGCCAGCCGCAGCCACCCCCGCCCTCGTCGAACCCCCCGGGCTCGCCGGGCCGGTCCGAGGGGACCCTCGTCCTGTGCGGTGCGCGGCTCACCGACGGCCGCACCGTGGACGTGCGGTTGGGCGGCGGACGCATCGAGGCGGTCGGTACGGCCGGCAGCCTGGCGCCGGGACCGGCCCGCTCCGGCGCCCGCGTCGACCTCAACGGCTACCTGCTCCTTCCGGCCCCGGTGGAACCGCACGCCCACGCCGACACCGCGCTCTCCGCCGACCACTGCGGACCCGTCTCGTACGACGCGGAGGACGTCCAGCGCCGGGCGACGGAGGCCGCGCTGCTGCAACTCGCAC
Source organism: Streptomyces sp. NPDC004752 (assembly GCF_053601275.1). Lineage (NCBI taxonomy): Bacteria > Bacillati > Actinomycetota > Actinomycetes > Kitasatosporales > Streptomycetaceae > Streptomyces > Streptomyces sp. NPDC004752. The sequence goes on from NZ_JBSGBN010000005.1 coordinate 4,473, forward strand.
ACGGGGCGACGGCACTGCGCGCACACGTGCGCGTGGGCGATGTCCAGGGGCTGGGCGCGCTCGGCGCCGTCCTTCAGGCGCGGCGCTCGCTGCGCGGGCTCGCGGAGCTGACCACGGTGGCCGTGCCGCGGCTGCTGACGGGGGTGGCCGGGGCCGACGGGCTGGCGATACTGCGCGACGCGCTGAAGATGGGCGCCTCCGTGGTGGGCGGCTGCCCCGACCTCGACCCCGATCCCACGGGCTACGTCGAGACGGTCCTGGAGGTGGCCTCCGAGCAAGGCTGCCCCGTCGACCTGCACACGGACGCATCCGACCCGGCCCGCCTGGCCCGGCTCGCGGCGATGGCGGGCGGGCTGCGGCCCGGTGTGACCCTCGGCCCGTGCGGCGGCCTGTCCCGGCTGCCGACCGAGGCGGCCGCCCGCGTCGCGGACCGGCTGGCGGCGGCCGGGGTGACCGTGGTGTGCCTGCCGCAGGGCGGCTGCGGCGGCGTCGAGCGGCCGGGTACGGCCCCGGTACGGCTGCTGCGCGCCGCCGGGGTGCGGGTGGCGGCCGGGAGCGGGGCCCTGCGGGACGTGTCCAACCCGGTCGGCCGCGGCGACCCCCTGGAGGCCGCCTACCTGCTGGCCTCCGGCCACGGGCTGCGCCCGCAGGAGGCGTACGACGCCGTGAGCGCCTCGGCCCGCGCCGTCCTCGGCCTTCCCGAGGTCCGCGTGGAGGCCGGCTTCCCGGCTGAACTGCTCGCGGTACGCGGTCAACATCTGGCCGGCGCGCTCTCCCTCGCGTACAGCCGGATCGTGGTGCACCGGGGGCGCGTGGTTGCGCGCACCAGCGCGGTACGGGAGTACTGCAACTCGGGGGTCGCCGCGGAACTGGGGCTGCCGCGCCAGGGGCGGGGCGAGGTGTCGTGAGGGGGCGAGGCAAGGTGTCGTGAGGTGGTGGAGCCGGATCAGCAGGGGCCGGGGCCATAGGCCCGGTGGTCGGGGGCGGTGGGGCCCGGAGCTGGGGCTCGGGGCCGACGCGGGGTGGGATTGGGGCACTGGACGGGCCGGTAGGAGCGAGGGGGGAAGCGGGTGGGGTGAGGTGAAGAGAGGCGCGCGACGAGGGCTCGCACGCGGGGTGCCCGCGGGGAGCGGGCCGACGCCGACCGCGGTCGGCCAAGGGGTGTGCGCCGGGGTGCGAGCGGTCTGCGTGCGCGGCGCGGGAACGCGGCCGAACTCGTGCGGCGGATGCGGCTCTTCGGGCGTACGGTCGGAAACATGCGCATTGTCATTGCCGGCGGTCATGGTCAGATCGCATTGCGGCTGGAGCGGCTCCTGTCCGCGCGCGGGGACGAGGTCGCGGGGATCATCCGCAAGGCCGAACAGGAAGGCGATCTGCGGGAAGCCGGTGCCGAGCCGATCGTCCTCGACCTTGAGTCGGCCTCGGTCGAGGATGTCGCGGAGCGGTTGCGGGGCGCGGACGCCGCCGTGTTCGCGGCGGGCGCCGGCCCGGGCAGCGGCACGGCCCGCAAGGAGACCGTGGACAAGGGCGCGGCGGTGCTGTTCGCCGACGCGGCCGTCCAGGTGGGCGTACGCCGTTTCCTCGTCGTCTCCTCGATGGGCGCGGACCCGGCCCACGAGGGGGACGACGTCTTCGACGCCTACCTGCGTGCCAAGGGTGCGGCCGACGCGTACGTGACCGGCCTGGACGCCTTGGACTGGACGATCGTTCGCCCCGGGATGCTGACGAACGAGCGCGGCACCGGCCTCGTACGCCTGGAGGCGCACACGGGGCGCGGCTCCGTCCCGCGCGCGGACGTGGCCGCCGTACTGGCGGAGTTGGTGGAGAGCCGGGCGACGGCCGGTCTGACGCTGGAGCTGATCAGCGGGTCGACACCGGTGTCGGTCGCGGTGAAGTCGGTGGCAGGGAACTGAGGCCGCCTGCGGGGAAGTCGGTGGCGGGGAACTGAAGCAGCCCGCGGCCCGTTGGATCTGTTGACCGGTCGAACCCGCTGAACCGGTCGGCATCATCGATCAGAACGTCCAGAACACCATCCATCAGAAGAGGGGCAACTGCCCCGGGAAGTCCGGCACGGCGTACCCGTCCAACGTCGGCTGGATCGCGTCCAGTTGTGCCTGTCGCCGCGAGCCGGCGCACGAGACGAGTTCGCCGCTCTCGCGCGCGCCGGGTGGGTCGTGCCGCGCGAAGCGTCCCGCGACGACGGCGATGTCACGACGGCACACCGGACAGGTTCTACGACGGGAGGCCATGGAGCCAGTGTCCTCCATGGCCCCGCGCAAACCCGGCCACGCGCATGTGATCTGCCGTGCCGAAGCCCGGGCACCGCGGGGACGGTGTCAGTCGGTTCGGTTCTCCGCGCTGACCATCCAGGCGTGCTTCTCCAGGGAGTCGATGATCGCGTGCAGCAGGTCGGCGGTGGAGGGATCCTCGTTGTCGACCTGGTCGTGGTAGCTGCGCACGGTGTCGACAGCGGCACGCAGGCGCGCGGTGACAAGATCGACAACGGCGCTCACGCTCGCCTCTCCCTCCGGGAACGCGGGGAGTGTGGTGCTCGCCGCCACGGTGTCGGAGCGGCCGTCCGGCCAGTGGCCGAGGGCGCGCATGCGTTCGGCGATGACGTCGGCCGATTCCCGGGCGTCGTCGACGATGTGGTCGAGTTGCAGGTGCAGGTCACGGAAGTTGTGGCCGACCACGTTCCAGTGGGCCTGCTTCCCCTGAAGATGCAGTTCGACGAGATCCACCAGGATCTGTTGCAACGCCTGGGCCATCTGCGGCGAGGCCGTGAAGCCGGTGACATCGGCTTCCGAACGCCGGGTGCCTTCAGAAGAAGCGGTCATGGCATGACTCCTTGTGGCAGCAGTGCACAGCACCCCCCTGGAACGGGAGGCCCCTCTCCCTACGCGATCAAGGCTACGGAGGTCCCCCTCCGCCGCCACCGCGCCTGATCCGCTTGGGCGACATGCGAGATCGGCAGGTCATGGCCGTACTGCGGCGGCGCCGGTGGGGTCAGACGGCGCCGTCCGGCGCCGGGCACGGTGCTGTCCGGCGCCGGGCACGGTGCTGTCCGGCGCCGGGCACGGTGCTGTCCGGCGCCGGGCACGGTGCTGTCCATGACCCGGTGGCCGTACGGCCGTCCCACGCGCCGTTCCCCGGGACCATCGCCGCCGGTAACGGCTGGTCTCCGACGGTGCCGTGATCCGGAGGCTCCCCGGCCGACCTGCCGGGACACTGAGCGTCGTGGAGCGACAAAGGTCGCCGTGGCGGACCGGAAGCCGTGGACCCTGGCCCAGAACGACCGCGCTCCATGTCCCGACCCAGCGGTTCCGCCCCTGCGACAGGGGGGAACTCGACTTCGTGAACCGGCTGAGCCCGTACACCAACCCTGCGATCAACGGCCAGTTGAAGCCCACGATCCACATCCGGCCCGTGAGGTCCACCGCATCCTCAACTATCGTCACATAGGCCCAGAAGCAGCCCTGCGGCACGGCGGACCCCTTTATGATCTTCGTCACCGCGCCGGGTCCCCCGGTTCGACACCGGAGCCGAATCCTCGCCGACGAGGACAGGCGGCGCACACACCGAGATCTCTGTTCGCTGCGTCAGAACAACATGCCGTACTCACACGACGAAGGGTCCGTAACCTGCCGTCTGACAGGTCACGGACCCTTCGTCTCCGTGTGGCGGCGCCAGGATTCGAACCTGGGAAGGCTGAGCCGGCAGATTTACAGTCTGCTCCCTTTGGCCGCTCGGGCACACCGCCTGGGATTTTGCTGCCGTGTGGAGCCCACTTTTCGGCGGTGCTCCCTGGCAACGACGTAAACAATACCCGATGCCCAGGGGTGCTCCGCCACCCGATTGATCGGCACCCGGCCCGCATCGGATGGCTAGGCTGGTGCGGATGCGGCCCGGTCGCGCACCGGGCTCGGCGGCTGCCTCCGCGCACGTCGGCACGCACCCGAAACGCACCCGAAACGCACCCTGATACAAGGAGCCACAGGACATGGCCGACTCCAGTTTCGACATCGTCTCGAAGGTCGAGCGGCAGGAGGTCGACAACGCCCTCAACCAGGCCGCCAAGGAAATCTCGCAGCGCTACGACTTCAAGGGCGTGGGTGCCTCGATCGCCTGGTCCGGCGAGAAGATCCTGATGCAGGCGAACTCCGAGGAGCGGGTCAAGGCTGTCCTCGACGTCTTCCAGTCCAAGCTGATCAAGCGCGGCATCTCACTGAAGGCGCTGGAGGCGGACGAGCCCCAGCTCTCCGGCAAGGAGTACAAGATCTTCGCGTCGATTCAGGAGGGCATCTCCCAGGAGAACGCGAAGAAGGTCGCGAAGATCATCCGCGACGAGGGCCCGAAGGGCGTGAAGGCCCAGGTGCAGGGCGACGAGCTGCGCGTCAGCTCGAAGAGCCGGGACGACCTCCAGGCCGTGATCGCCCTCCTGAAGGGGCAGGACTTCGACTTCGCGCTGCAGTTCGTGAACTACCGGTAGTCCCACCGGTCCGCGCCCCACGCGGGTCCGGGAACGACGCATCCCCGAGGAAGGGTGGGCATCCGAGGCGGCCCGCCCTTCTCGTCTGTCGGCAGCGCGTCCGGAGCTCAGATCAGTTGCGCGAGTTGCCGAACAGGAGGCGGTAGAGGATCAGGAGGACGAGCGAGCCGCCGATCGCGGCCGCCCATGTGGCCCCGTCGTAGAAGTCCTTGGTGATGGGGTGGTCCAGCCAGCGGGCCGAGATCCAGCCGCCGGTGAACGCGCCCGCGATGCCGATGAGGGTCGTGCCGATGAAGCCGCCCGGGTCACGCCCCGGCAACAGGATCTTGGCGATGGCGCCGGCCAACAGTCCCAGGACGATCCAACCGATGATGCTCATGGCGTCAACCTGCCCTCCCACGCTGTGCTCGCACTTTTCGGGCGCTGTGATGTCCGTCAACGCCGACTGTGCTGCGCAGGCCGTACGGCCCGTGGTCCGGGCCATCCGTCCTGCGCCTGCCTGTTCGTGCCGTGTTGCTCCAGAAGACGCCGCGCAGGCCCTGACCGGTTGCGGCGATCAGTACGGTGACGGCCCCGTGACACCCACCGCCTCCGCCCCGCAGCGCCCCCTTGGGTCCGGAACGCCTGATCGTCGGCCTGGGCTCGATGGTCCGGGCCGACGTCTTCTCCGTGCTGGGACCCGCGGTGGACGGCGGCGCCGGGACGGCTCCCCGGGCTGGCCGCCGCGGACAGACAGGCCCGTTGCAACGCCCTGTCCATCGGCATGGCTCGCCGCCCGTATGCGCCTCGGGTCCCGGCGCCGGGGCCCGGCCGCGCCGGTCACCAACTGGCGCCGGCGGGCTCTTCGATGGTGGTGTTGATGCGGTTGAAGAAGTTGGTGAGGCTGATCATCAGGATGATCGCGGAGAGTTGCTCCTCATTGAAGTGGTCCACTGCCTCGTCCCAGACCCCGTCGGGGACTGCCTTGCCGGAGCGATCGGCGATCCGGGTGGCGGCCTCGGTCAGGGCCAGGGCGGCGCGCTCCTCCGCGGTGAAGAACGGTGCTTCGCGCCAGGCGGCCACGGAGTGGAGGCGTTCGTCACTCTCGCCGTGCTTCTGCGCGCCTGCCACGCCAGCGAACACGCAGGCGCTGCAGCCGTTGATCTGGCTGGCCCGCAGGTGGACCAGCTCCAGGATCTGCGGGGCGACGCCGCCCTGGTACATGGCCTTGTAGATGTTCTGGATGCCCTGCTTGGCCTCCGGCAGGACAAGGGCGGGGTTCTTCATCCGGGCAGTGGTCATGGTGATGGCGTTCATCCGATGCTCTCCTGGTGATCCGTTAGCGTCTGTCACTGGACCGACGGATCACGGCGCGGAGGTGTGACAGGTGACCGGCAATGCTTTTCTGGCCGACCGTTTCGAGGCGGAGCGGCCGGGACTGCGGGCGGTGGCCTACCGGATGCTGGGGTCGCTCGCCGAGGCCGAGGACGCCGTCCAGGAGACCTGGCTCAAGCTCAGCCGCACCGACGTGAGCGATGTGCAGAACCTGGGGGCCTGGCTCACCACGGTCGTGGGTCGAGTGTGCCTGGACATGCTGCGCTCGCGGACCTCCCGGCGCGAGGATCCGCTGCCCGAGCACGACGGGCAGGTCCGGCTGCCGGACCCGGTGGTCACCCGGCTTGGCCACCACGATCCTGAGCAGGCGGTCCTGGTCGCGGACGCGGTGGGCATCGCCCTCATGGTCGTGCTGGAGACCCTCTCCCCGGCCGAGCGGCTCGCCTTCGTCCTGCACGACTTGTTCGACGTGCCCTTCGACGACATCGCCGCCATCCTGGGCCGCACGGTGGTCGCCACCCGACAGCTCGCCAGCCGTGCCCGCCGCCGTGTTCAGGGCGCCGCCCCGACGGCCGACACGGACAACGCCCGCAAACGCGACGTCGTCAACGCCTTTCTGACCGCCTCTCGCGGCGGCGACTTCGAGGCGCTCCTGGCCGTCCTCGACCCCAATGTGATCGCGCGCTCCGACGGCGGCACGCTCGTCCCGAGCGTCCTGCGGCGCGGCGCAGCCGACGTGGCGTCCCAGGCCATCGCCTTCGCGCGCTTCGCAGCGGACGCGCGTCTGGTGCTGGTCAACGGCACACCTGGCGTTGTCTCGTTCAGCGAGGGCCGACCGCTGTCCGTCATGTCCTTCACCATCCGAGACGGCCGCATCATCGGACTCGACATCCTCACCGATCCCGACCGTCTGACCGCCCTCGGCCTGACCGTCTGACCGCCCGACCTCCTGACCGAGAAGTCCGCCTGGCTGGTGCGGTGATCGCGACCGTGTACTGGGGCCTCGCTTGTGTGGTGGTGGGCTGTCTCCTCTCGGGTCGGGTCAGGTCGGGCCGATGCCGGGCGGCTGCGCATCGGGGGCACGTCAGGGCCGGGTGGGCTGCTTCAGGGCTTCGCGCTGCCTGCGACCGCGACGGCTGTGGGCGCGGGGGCGCTCGCGGTGAGGGGGGAGGGGAGCGGGTTACGGCGAACCGCGGTGGACGGGGCGCGCTGAGAACGGTGGGACAAGGTGGAGGGCCGCGTCTTGACCGCGGTCGGGAGGGGCCCGGTGCCGGGCCCGGCTTCAGGGGGTCCGCAAGGGTGCCGTGCGGCTCCGGAAGTCGGCCCACGGCTCCATGTCCATGCCGTGATTGCTCTCCTCGTACCAGCCGGTGCCGTCGAGCCAGGCGCGCAGCCAGTCGGTGAGGCTGGGCGCGTCCACGTACCAGGCGTGGTCGGCCTCGTCGGCGTTCGGCTCGTAGAGCAGGACGGTGGCTTCCGGGGTGCGGCAGTCCACGCAGGCGTACATCCCGCACCCCCAGTGGGATATCGGCAGGACGCCCTCGGGCCAGGGCCAGTCCGGATCCTTGCGGCCCTCGTCGCGGTTGGCGAGGTACTGGGCGACGGCGGCCGGTTCGCCGGAGGGCGGGCTGTCGAGCAGGGGCAGCAGGCCGTACTCCGGGCCGAAGCCGCCGTCCGCTATGCGGCTGTAGAGCGAGGCGAGCAGCGGTGGCAGGGCGAAGCCCAGGGCGGCCTGGGCACGGACCGGCGCGGCCGGGTCGACGGGGTTGGGCAGCGAAGGCCAGCCCCATGGACGGGAGGTGCGGGCCTGTGCGGCCACCCGTGTCAGCAACTGCTCGATCTCGGTCATGGCTTCATGATGCAGGCCGCCTGTGACAATCGGGCGGGCCTGTGGACAACCTCGGGCCTGTGGAAAACCGTGGGCGGCGGTGGTGGGTGACGAGTGATCAGTCCAGCCGGACCTCGATGCCTTTCCGGGTGAGGAACCGTACGAGGCTCTCGAAGCTCTCCGGGCCCCGGAGCAGCGGGGTCGGGCCGAGGCAGGTGCGGGCGACGTCGGAGTCGTGCCAGACAAGAGTGAAGGGCCAGGTCGCCCCGAAGCCGCCGCAGAGGGCGTCGGCGGTGGCGTCCAGACCCCAACCGAAGTAGCCGCCGGGGCCGTTCACGGCTTCGCCGAGCGCGCAGAAGAAGCCGGGGGCGTCGGTGACGAACCGGCCTTGGAGGTGGTAGGTCGTGCCCGGTGACCTGTCGGGTCCGCGACCGTGGTGGTGGAGGGCGGTCGTCAGCCAGTACTCGCGGCCCTCCGCACTGCACTCCGCCCATGCGTTGGGCTCGGTCGGCCGTCCGTCCTCCCACAACCGCCAGACCTGTCGGGCGACGGTGGGCGGTCGCCGGGACCGCGGTGCCAGCGTGAGGTCGACCGGGCCGTGCCCGCGGGCGGCCGGGGCGCAGGCGGTCAGGTCGCCGTCCGTGGCGATCCCGATCGGGCGGCCGGATCTGTCCAGGCGTACCAGCACGGCCGGCCCGAGGTCTTCCTTGCCGGCCTCCATCGCCGTGCGCAGGGCGCCGGTCACTGAGCAGTCGAGCAGTCGCACGGGCGGCGTTTCGTGGGACTCGTGCGATCCGTCGAGCGGGGTGATCACGTCCTTGCAGGTACCGAGCGGCTCCTCGAACGAGTTGTGCGCCCAGTCCTGGCCCAGCAGCCGGTAACCGGCGGACAGCGGTCGAGGACGGGAGACGATCCGGTCTTCCTCGTCCACGGACGCCTCGATGGTCACGTCGCGCAGGGACAGGTCGCGCGCGCAGGGGCGGTCGTCGAGGACGCGGACGTCGGACAGATAGTGCCGGCCGAACCCGTCGCCCCGCCTGTCGAGGACCTCCAGGACGAGCAGTCCGACCGGCGCCGAGCCGGTGGCTCGCGCGTGGGCGAGGGTGACCGCGAAGCCGCCTTCGGGTGCGCAGCCGAGGAGTTCGTAGATGCCACGGTCCAGTTCGGGTTCATCCGCGCAGAGGTCTTCCGCGTCCTCGCACAGGGCCACGGTCTCCTGGACTTCGCCCTCGTCGTCATCCACCATGACGGCGTACCGCGGTGCCCCCACCTGTGTCTTCCTTCCCCCGCCGCGCTCACCCGCCGCGCTCACCCGCCGTACTCCCCCGTCGTGATCAGCGCGTCGCGAACGGCTGGTCCCAGCTGGTCCGTGGGGACGATCTCACGTCCCGGCGAAAGCAGGAGCACCCGGATCAGCTTGAAGGTGGCGATGGCGAACCGGATCGCTCCCCGACGCTCACAACTCTCCCACAAGACCGCGGTAGTTACGGCTTCATACTTGAGCGCCGGATACTGGCTGGTGAGACCGCGTACGAGTGTCACTCCTGAAGGAGCAGCGATCATGAAACCGATCAACCTCGTCCTCAACGTCCTGTGGTTGATCTTCTGCGGGATCTGGATGGCCATCGCCTACGCCCTGGCCGCGCTGATCTGCTTCGTCCTCATCGTGACGATTCCCTTCGGTATCGCCTCGCTGCGGATCGCGGGCTTCGTGCTCTGGCCCTTCGGGCGCACCACGGTGCCGAAGCAGAACGCCGGGGCCCCCTCGTGCATCGGCAACGTGATCTGGATCGTCTTCGCGGGCTGGTGGCTCGCCCTCGGTCACCTGATCACGAGCATCCCGCTCTTCCTGTCGATCATCGGAATTCCCTTCGGCTGGGCGAACCTCAAGCTGATTCCGATCTCCCTGACGCCCTTGGGTCACGAGGTCGTCCCGACCGATGAGGCATTCGGCGGACGCTGACCTGTCCGGGCCGACCAGATTGCTCCGCGCCGCCGGGCGCGGTTCCCGGCTCGGCTGCGCCGACGCGTGCTTCGCAGTGCCAGGAAGTTCGCAGTGCCAGGGAGCACGTCGGCTCCACGGAGTGTGGGTCGGCGACACACGGGAGGGGGCCGGGGAGAATGAGGGCATCCGCCGGCCCGGCCCGGACATGTCGCCCCTGCTCGAGTGCGCGGCCCTGGAGTGTCCCGAAGCCGCCCATGTCAGCGGTGACTCAAGGCGTCGCCGTCTGCGAGACATTGTCGTGCCAGGCCGCCTTCGCTCCGGAGTCGCCGATCCGGTACACGTCCACAACCGCTCCCACCGCAACGGCCAGCGAAAGGACCCCCACGACGATCCGGACGGGCAGGGCCGACCAGCGCTTTCCGCCGCCACGCCCAGGCTCCGCCGAAACGCTCCGCGTCGCCCACCACACGGCTGCGGCCAGCACGAACAGACCCAAGGCCCAGGGCAACAGCCCGTCACCCAGCTCGGTGTGCCGCCGTACCAGGTCGTCGCTGGTCACGTGCCGTTCCAGCCACTCGCCGGCCTGTGTGGTCAACGGCACGCTGACCAGGGCGACCAGGGCCAGCAGCGGCAACAGCGGGCCCAGCCGCCGGGCGGCGCGCGGCCACCACGCTGCCACCACCAAGGCCAGTGCCGTGAGAGGTACCAGCACGACGACTATGTGAACCAGCAGGACATGGGCGGGCAGGCCGTTGACCAGACTCATCGAGGCGCTCCTCAGCATGGGTGGGCGCGCCAGCCTGGCACGGCAATCTCTCAGTTTCCTCTCAGGTGTTAGGGGCGGCGGACACCTTGGAAAGCGGCGGGATCGCGTTCGGAGATGTCGGACGCGTACTGCGCCACGCTCGTGATCAATACACCTAGCTGTTCTGCCCTGAGTCGCCGCCCCCGGTGATCACCGAAGGGTGCGTCGACCCGCCCGCGAGCAGGCGGTCGAGGAACGGCCGGAGGCCGCTCAGCCGAGTCACATCTTGTTCGGGACGGTCTTCACCGGTTGCGGCCTGCCATCTTCTCAAGCCGGGCGATTCGGTCGGCCATGGGCGGGTGCGTGGAGAACATCTTGGACAGCCCCTGGCCCGGACGGAACGGGTTCGCGATCATCATGTGGCTCGCGGTCTCGATCCTGGGCTCGGGGGGCAGGGGCAGTTGCTTGGTGCCGGCGTCGAGCTTGCGCAGGGCACTGGCGAGGGCGAGCGGGTCGCCGGTGAGCTGGGCTCCGGAGGCGTCCGCCTCGTACTCCCTGGATCTGCTGATGGCCAGCTGGATGAGGCTGGCGGCGAGCGGGCCCAGGATCATGATCAGCAGCATGCCGAGCAGCCCGGGGCCCTCGTCGTCGTCGGAGCGGCCGATCGGAATCAGCCAGGCGAAGTTGACAAGGAACATGATCACCGAGGCGAGGGCGCCGGCGACCGACGAGATGAGGATGTCCCGGTTGTAGACGTGGCTGAGTTCGTGGCCGATGACGCCGCGCAGCTCGCGCTCGTCCAGGATGCGCAGGATGCCCTCGGTGCAGCACACCGCGGCGTTGCGCGGATTGCGGCCCGTCGCGAACGCGTTCGGCGCCTCCGTGGGTGAGATGTACAGGCGGGGCATGGGCTGGCGGGCCTGCGTGGACAGCTCGCGGACCATGCGGTAGAGGGCCGGGGCTTCGAACTCGCTCACCGGACGGGCACGCATCGCGCGTAGCGCCAGCTTGTCGCTGTTCCAGTACGCGTACGCGTTCGTGCCGAGGGCGACCAGCAAGGCCACGATCAGGCCCGTGCGGCCGAAGAAGCTGCCGATGACGATGATGAGTGCGGACAGTCCCCCGAGGAGTACTGCGGTCCTGAGCCCGTTGTGCCGGCGGTGCACGGTACGCCCTCCAAATCGTGCAGCAGGGGAACCCTTTGCTTGCTGGTGTGCTTGCTGATCTCCGAAGCCACTGGTGCTGTGATGTCACGTCCAGTGGACCCTCCCGTACTGGTCAACGCCAGGCGAGGGCAGCGAGTTCCCTTGTGAGGGCGGCGCCGAGCATCGACCGTCCGGGTGACGGCGCCCGCCGCCACGGCACGCGCGTGTGGCCCGGGTGCTCCACGCGCGTGTGCGGGCTGCTCAGAACAGGCCGGTACTGGCGAAGCGGAGTACCAGTTGGGGCGCCCCGGAGAGGGCGATACCGAGGGCTCCGGTGAGGGCGATGGCGGCCGTGAGGGGGGCGGGGACGCGGTGCCGCGCGGGCTCGCCTTCCGGGGCACGGAACAGCAGGGCCGTCCACTGGAGGTAGTAGAAGAGCGCGATGACCACATTGACGGCCATGATGACCGCCAGCCAGCCGAGGCCCGCGTCGACGGCGGCCGAGAAGACGGTGACCTTCGCGAAGAGGCCGATGATGCCCGGCGGCAGCCCGGCGAGGCACAGCAGGAAGAAGCCCAGGAGCAGGGCGGTCACGGGGTTCGAGGTGTACAGCCCGCGGTAGTCGCTGACGCGGTTGAGCGCCTTCGTACGGCCCACCAGGGCGGCGACGGCGAAGGCGCCGAGGTTAACGGCGGCATACATGAGGGCGTAGGCGACCGTGGAGCCGATCGCTTTCCGGGCGTCCGCGGAGTAACCGGCGGCGGCGATCGGGACCAGGAGGTAGCCGGCCTGGCCGACGGAGGACCAGGCGAGCAGCCGTACCGCGCTGTACGCGCGCGTGGCCTGCTGGCGCAGGGCACCGACGTTGCCGACGGTCATGGTGAGGGCGGCCAGCGCGGCGAGCGCGGGACCCCAGGCGTCGGCGTACGAGGGGAACGCGACGACGGTGACGAGGATCAGGCCGGAGAAGCCGACGGCCTTGCCGACGACCGACAGGTAGGCGGCGACGGGCAGCGGTGCTCCCACGTAGGTGTCGGGCACCCAGAAGTGGAAGGGCACGGCGGCGGTCTTGAAGGCGAAGCCGACCAGGGTGAGGACGACGCCGGTCTGGGCGAGCGTGTGGAGCTGACCGTCGACGTGCTGGATGCGGTCGGCGATCTGGGCGAGGTAGAGGGTGCCCGTGGAGGCGTACACGAAGCTGATGCCCAGCAGGCTGACCGCGGTGGCGGTGACCGAGGACAGGAAGAACTTCAGGGCGGCTTCCGAGGACCTGCGGTCGCCGTGCCGGATGCCGACGAGGGCGAAGGCGGGCAGGGAGGCGACTTCCAGGGCCACGATGAGGGTGGCGAGGTCGCGGGAGGCGGGCAGCAGGGCGGCGCCCGCGGCGGAGGAGAGCAGCAGGAACCAGAACTCCCCTTCGGGGACTCTCCCGCGTCCGTCCTTGAGGGCGGCGACCGACAGCAGGGCGGCCAGGAGGGCACCGCCCAGGACGAGGAACTGGATGACGAGGGTGAACCGGTCGGCCGTGTAACTGCACACGTGCGCGTCGCCGGGCTGGCAGAAGGTGCTGCGGTCGCCGTCGAGGAGCGGCAGCAGCAGGAGGGCCGAGACGGCGAGTCCGGCCACGGCGCACCAGCCGAGTACGGCCTTCTTCGCGTCGGGCACGAACAGGTCGGCGACGAGGACGCCGAGACCGACGACCGCCGCGACGGTGGGCGGGGCGATCGCGAGCCAGTCGACGGACTGGACCAGCGACTCGGCCAGGGGCTGGGCCGGGTGGCTCATGGGGTGCCTCCTGCGAGGAGCTGCTGCACGGCCGGGTCGGTCAGACCGAGGAGGGCCCTGGGCCACAGCCCGGCCACCACGGTGAGGGCGACGAGCGGCGTCCAGGCCGCGAACTCGTACGTGTGGACGTCGGCGAGCTTCGGGGCCTGTTGCGGTACGGGGCCCATGCAGACGCGGCGGACCACGATGAGCAGGTACGCGGCCGTCAGCAGCGTGCCGAACGCGGCAATCGCCATGAACGTGAGGAACGCGGGGCGGTTGAGGCCGGCGGCGGGCCGGAACGCTCCGAACAGCGCCAGCATTTCGCCCCAGAACCCGGCCAGGCCGGGCAGGCCGAGCGAGGCGACCGCGGCGAAGGCCAGCAGGCCGCCGAGGCGCGGTGCCTTGCCGTACAGCGCGGCGCCGGTCAGGAGGTGGTTCGGCGCGGCGGAGCCGCTCGTTGCGGGGCGGTGGTCGGGCGACGGGAGGGAGAGGGCGTCGAGGTCGGTGCTGCCCGTGCGCTCCTTGACCGCGCCGACCAGGAAGAAGAGCAGGCCGGTGATCAGGCCGTGGGCGACGTTGGCGAACAGCGCGCCGTTGACGCCGGTCGGGGTCATCGTGGCGATGCCGAGCAGGACGAAGCCCATGTGGCCGACGGAGGAGTAGGCGATGAGGCGCTTGAGGTCGCCCTTCGCGCCCTGCTTGGCGAGGGCCAGGCAGGCCAGGGATCCGTAGATGATCCCGACGACGGCGAAGGCGGCGAGGTAGGGCGCGAAGGTGTGGAAGCCGTCGGGTGCGATCGGCAGCAGAATCCGGACGAACCCGTACGTACCCATCTTCAGCAGCACGCCGGCCAGCAGGACCGAGCCGACGGTCGGCGCGGCGGTGTGGGCGTCCGGCAGCCAGCTGTGCAGCGGCCACATCGGCGTCTTGACCGCGAGCCCGATCCCAACCGCCAAAACGGCGATGACCTGCACGGATGTGGTCAGCGGCCGACCGTTGTCAGTGGCGAGTGCCATCATGTCGAATGTGCCCGCCTTGATTCCGATCAGGAGCAGGCCGAGCAGCATGACGACGGACCCGAGCAGGGTGAACAGGATGAACTTCCAGGCGGCCTGGGTCCGCCCCGCACCGCCCCAGCGGGCGATGAGGAAGTACATCGGGATGAGCACCATCTCGAAGGCGAGGAAGAACAGCAGCAGATCGAGGACGGCGAAGGCGGCGAGGGTGCCGGACTCCAGCAGGAGCAGCAGGGCGACGAATGCCTTCGGGGACGGGCCTGCGGGCATCTTGAAGTAGGAGTAGAGCGCGCAGAGGAAGGTCAGCAGCGCGGTCAGGACCAGAAGGGGGAGGGAGATGCCGTCGATGCCGAGGTGGATCCGCACGTCGAGTGCGGGGATCCAGCTGATGTCGGTCGTGGCCTGCATCTTCGACGGGTGGTCGTGGTCGAAGCCGAGCGCGAGGACGATCGTGGCGGCGAGGATCGCGCCGGTCACGGTCACGCCGTGGCGCAGCACGGCCTGTTCGGGCGATTTCCCCTTCAGCCCGGGCGGCGCGGGCAGCAGAGCGGCGACGGCGCCGAGGAGCGGGCCGACGACGACGAATGCCAGAAGGAACTGCATCACGGACTCGTTGATATCGATCACGCCTGCTCACGCTCCCGTGGCGACGAGGAGGACGGCGACCGCCAGGACGACGGTGCCGGCGAGCAGCGCGCTCACATAGGTCTGTACGTTGCCGGTCTGGGCACGCCGTACGGCGGCCCCGAGCAGGCGGGGCAGCGCCGCCGCGCCGCGTACGTAGGTGTCGACGACCTCGCGGTCGAGGAAGCGGACGAGACTCGCTCCCGCCTGGACCGGTCGGACGAACAGTGCCGCGTACACGGCGTCCAGGTGGAAGCCGGTGGCGGCGGGCCGGTGGAGCGGGCCGAGCAGCAGCCGTCCGGGGTCGCCCGGGTCGGGGGCGTAGGCCACGTCGCCGAAGGCGGGCCGGTGGCCGGCGACAGCCGCCGCCTCGACCCGTCCGGCGTCGGCCTCGGGGTGGGCGGCGACCGCTCCCATCGGGGTGCGGGCGACCCGTGCGGTGGTGCGCTGCCAGGCACCGTAGGTGACCAGTCCGCCGACCAGAGCGAGACCCGTGCCGAGCACCGAGGAGGTGAGGGTCGGGGCCAGGCTGCCGCCGTCGAACCAGTCGGGCAGCAGCCGGAAGGCGAAGCCGCCGAAGGCGAGCGACGGGACGGCGAGCACCCACAGCACGACGGTCATGGTGAGCGGCTGCCTGCCGTGGTCCGGGGCCTCGGTTCCCCGGCCGCGGAAGGCGAGCAGCCACAGGCGGGTCGCGTAAGCGGCGGTGAGGAGGGCGGTCAGCAGGCCGGCGAGGAGGACGATCCAGCCCGCTCCGTCTGGGGCGTGCTCGGTGTGGCCGGTGGCGACGTGCTCGGCCGCGCCGAGGACGGACTCCTTGGAGAAGAAGCCGCTGAAGGGCGGGATCGCGGCAAGGGCCAGGAGCGCCACGGTCATCGTCCAGTACGCGTCGGGGACGCGGTCGCGTAGTCGGCTCATGCGGGACATGGCGGCCAGCGAGTTGGTGCCGGCGGCGTGGATGATCACGCCGGCGGCGAGGAACAGCAGCGCCTTGAAGGCGCCGTGGGACAGGAGGTGGAAGACGGCGGCACCGCGGTCGCCGACGGCCAGGGCGCCGGTCATGTAGCCGAGCTGGCCGATCGTGGAGTAGGCGAGGACGCGTTTGATGTCGTCCTGGGCGAGCGCGGCGAGCCCCGAGCCGGCCATGGTGACGGCGGCCATGACGGCGAGGACGACCATCGCGGTCGCGGATGCCTGGAAGACGGGGAGAAGACGGGCGACGAAGTAGACACCGGCGGCGACCATCGTCGCGGCGTGGATCAGCGCGGAGACGGGCGTGGGGCCCGCCATCGCGTCGGGGAGCCAGGTGTGCAGCGGGAACTGCGCCGACTTGCCCGCCACGCCCGCGAGGAGCAGCAGGGCGATCAGGGTCGGGTGGTCGAGTCCACTGCTCGCGACGGTGCCGAGGGCGCGTGTGATGCGGAAGGACCCGGCGTCGGTGGCGAGGGCGAACAGGCCGATAAGGAAAGGGACATCGCCGAGCTTGGTGACAAGGAATGCCTTGAGGGAGGCGGCGCGGGCCTCCGGGGTCTCCCAGTAATGGCCGACCAGGAAGTAGGAGCAGATACCCATGACTTCCCAGCCGACCAGCAGCACGATCAGGTCGCCGGAGTAGACGACCAGGAACATCGCGGAGGTGAAGAGGGAGACGAGGGCTGCGTAGGAGGGGTAGCGCGGGTCGTCGCGCAGATAGCCGGTCGAATAGATCTGCACACAGGTGGCGACGGCGCCGACCAGGAGGGCGACGAGGGCAGCGAAACCGTCGATGTGCAGGGCGAGTTCGATCGGGATCGAGCCGGTGGGCGTCAGCTCGGTGGCGGAGTCGATCGCGTCGCCGCCGCCCTGGCGCACGGCGACCAGTACGGCCAGCAGCAGGGCGGCGAGGGTCGGCAGGACGGCGAGCGGGCGGACCAAGCCCGGAGCAGTGCGGCCGAGCAGCAACCCGGCCACGGCGCCCAGGAACGGCAGGAGGGGGACGAGTACGGCAAGGGTGGTCGTGGTCACGCGGTGGCCTCAGCCTTCTCGGCGGCGGAGGAGCCGCTGTCGGGGCCGTCGCTCTCGTGGCCCTCGGCGGTGTCGCGGAGCCGGTCGATGTCGGAGGTGCCGCGGTTGCGGTAGACGGCGAGGACGATCGCCAGGCCGATGCCGATCTCGGCGGCGGCGATGGCGATGGTGAACAGGGTCAGGGCCTGGCCGGAGTGCAGGGTCTCCGTGGCGGCCTTGCTGAGCCAGACGTCGAAGGCGACCAGGTTGAGGTTGACGGCGTTGAGCATCAGCTCGACCGACATCAGGACGAGGATCGCGTTGCGGCGGGCGAGGACGCCGTACAGGCCGGTGCAGAACAGGAGGGCGGAGAGCACGACGGGATAGGCGAGGTGCATCAGCGGGCTCCTTCCGCTTCCTCGGTGGCGGCCCGGCCGTCGCGGGCGCCGGGGACCTGCCGGCCGGCCGCGTCCGCCTTCGCCTTGCGGGACAGGACGATCGCGCCGACCAGGGCGGCGAGGAGGAGGACGGACAGGGCCTCGAAGGGGAGGACCCAGTGCTGGAAGAGGCTTTCGCCGGTGACCTTCGTCGATCCGGCGGCGGCGCCGTCCAGGTCGATCCAGGTGGTGCGGAAGGCGTCGACGACCACCCAGACCAGGGCGGCCGCGGCGGCAACGGCCACGGTGAGGGCGGCCCAGCGGTTGCCGGAGTCGGCGTCCGGGGAGCGGCCGATGGGGGCCTTGGTGAGCATCAGACCGAACAGAAGGAGGACGACGACGGAACCGACATAGATGAGGACCTGCACCCAGGCGATGAACTCGGCGGTGAGCAGGAGGTACTCGACGGCGAGGCCGCCGAGGGTGGCCACCAGCCACAGGGCGGCGTGCACCAGTTGCCGGGTGGTGACGGTGACGAGCGCGGCGCCGAAGGTGACCAGGCCGACGAGGAGGAAGGCGATCTCGACGCCGGTCGGGGACAGAAAGCCGTGGGTCGGCGCGGCGAGGCTCACGTGTCTCCCTCCCGGGGCTCGGCCTGGGCGGCGGCCAGCTTCTCGGCGGTCTTGCGGGCGGCGGCGATCTCCTTGGGCTCCTCGGCGCCGACGTCGAGGGCGGGCGGGGCCGGAACGGTCCACATCCAGGCGCGGAGCTTGTCGCGTTCGTGGGTGAGCTCGTGGATGTCGGTCTCGGCGTACTCGAACTCCGGGGACCAGAACAGCGCGTCGAAGGGACAGACCTCGATACAGATACCGCAGTACATGCAGAGGGAGAAGTCGATGGCGAAGCGGTCGAGGACGTTGCGGCTGCGGTCGCGTCCGCCGGGGGCGGCGGCGGGAATCGTCTCCTTGTGGGAGTCGATGTAGATGCACCAGTCGGGGCACTCGCGGGCGCACAGCATGCAGACCGTGCAGTTCTCCTCGAACAGGCCGATGACGCCGCGGGTGCGGGGCGGGAGGTCGGGCTGGACGTCGGGGTACTGCGCGGTGACGGTCTTCTTCGTCATCGTGCGGAGGGTGACGGCCAGGCCCTTGGCGAGGCCGCTGCCAGGAATGGGGGCCATGGCTACTGGATCACCACCTTGACGATGCCGGTGAGGGCGATCTGAGCGAGGGAAAGGGGGACGAGGAGGGTCCAGGAGAGCTTCTGGAGCTGGTCCTCGCGCAGCCGCGGGTAGGTGACGCGGAGCCAGATGACCACGAAGGCAAGGATCGCCGTCTTCAGCAGGGTCCAGACCCAGCCGAGGCCGTCGGCACCCCACGGGCCGTGCCAGCCGCCCAGGAAGAGGACGGTGGTCAGACCGCACAGGACGATGATTCCGGCGTACTCGGCGAGCAGGAACAGGGCGAAGCGCAGGCCGGTGTACTCGGTGTACGCGCCGAAGATGATCTCCGAGTCGGCGACGGGCATGTCGAAGGGCGGGCGCTGCAGTTCGGCGAGGCCGGCGACGAAGAAGACGATCGCGCCGACGATCTGCCAGGGCAGCCACCACCACTCGAAGGCGTCGAGGATGCCGGGGAGGGAGACCGTGCCGGCCGCCATCGCCACGGAGGCGGCGGCGAGCAGCATGGGGAGTTCGTAGGCGAGGAGTTGGGCGGCCGTACGCAGGCCGCCGAGGAGGGAGAACTTGTTGGCGCTGGCCCAGCCCGCCATGAGCGAGCCGAGGACGCCGACGCCCATCACCGCAAGGACGAAGAAGACGCCCGCGTCGAGGACCTGGCCGACCGCGCCCTCGCCGGGGCCGATCGGGATGGCGAGCAGGACGAGCAGATACGGGAGGAGGGCGACGGCCGGGGCGAGCTGGAAGATGCGGCGGTCGGCGCCGTTCGGGACGACGTCCTCCTTCTGCGCGAACTTGACGCCGTCCGCGATGAGTTGGGCCCAGCCGTGGAAGCCGCCGGCGTACATCGGGCCGAGGCGGCCCTGCATGTGCGCCATCACCTTGTGCTCGGTCTGACCGACGATCAGGGGGAAGGTGAGGAAGACGACGAACACGACGAGGAGTCGCAGGGCGACGTCCAGCACGCCGTTCACCGCGGGCCTCCTATGGGGGTGTCGGGGGCGTTGTCCTGACCGCTGTCGGGGGCCGACTCCTCGGTCCCGGGCTCCTCGGTCCCGGGCTCCTCGGTCCCGGGCTCCTCGGACGCCGCTTCCTGGGACTGGGGTTCCTCGGAGGCCGGCTTGTCGGACGCCGACTTGTCGGACGCGGGCTTGTCGGGCGAGGGCTCGGGGGTCTCGCTCTTCTCCGTGGTGTGCGGTGTGGCCTCGGGGGCGGTGGGTTCCGCTTGCGGGGGCCGCTGTTGTGCCGGTTCGTCGAAGGCGGGGCGTGCGTGGTGCCAGGGCGCGTCCGAGCCATGGGGCGCCGTGGGTTCCTGCCTCGCCTCGGCCTGCTCGGCAGCGCGCTGCGAGGCGGACCCCTCCGCCGCGCTGCGCGACCGCCGCGGACCCGCGGGCACCGTCGGCTCGGCCGCCGCCGCGGAACCGGTCGACTCAGCCGCCTCCGACGTCTCCGACACCTGCCCAGCCTGCTCGCCCCGCTCATCCCGCTGGGAAGCGGACCCCTCGCCCGCGCTGCGCGAACGTCGCGGGGTGGCCGGGATGGCGCGTTCGGCTCGTCGGTCGGCCGCCCCTTCCGAGACACCGCCCGCCCCACGAGGCGCGGATGCCTCCGAGGACGCCCCTTCGGCTGCCGCCGCGCCCGCCGTCTGGCCCACCGAACCCTCCGCCGCCGTACGCGACCGGCGGGGTGGTCGGGATGGGGTGGCGGTGGGCTCGGTCGGGGTGGCTGAGGCTTCCGCTGTGGTGCGAGTGCGGCGGGCCGGGCGGGTCGGGGCCGGGGGAAGTTGGCCCTTCAGGGGGCCCCATTCGTTGGGGTCGGGGACGCCTGGGGGGAGCATCTGCCGGCGCTTGGGGCCGCCGTGGTCGGACTCGCCCGGTTCCTTCGCGCCCGGCCATGCCTTGGCGACGCGTGCCGCCAGAACGAAGTCCTTACGGAGCGGATGGCCCTCGAAGGTCTCGGGGAGCAGGAGGTGGTCCAGGGCGGGGTGGCCTTCGAAGCTGACGCCGAACATTTCGTGCGTCTCGCGCTCGTGCCAGGCAGCGCCGGCGTAGACACCGACGGCGGAGGTCAGCGTCGGCGCCTCGTGGGGGACGGTCGTGCGCAGCAGCAGGCGCCGTACCGGGGACAGGGCGACGACGTGCGCGGAGACCCGAAAGCCCGTGCCCGGTTCGTCGACCGCGCTCAGCCAGTCGAAGTAGGTGCAGGTCAGGGTCGTACGCGCGGTCTCCAGCGCGGGGATCCAGGACTGCGGCGGCACATCGACGGTGAGGACCTCGTAGGACTCCTGGGCCGTGGCCTCGGGGCCGAAGAGTTCCTCGACGGGGGCGGGGAGCCAGCCGACGGTGGTCATCGCGAGTCCCCCTCCACGGCCGACGGGTGCGTGCGCTCCGCAGCCGGCGGGCGCGTGGGCTCCGCGGACGGCGGGCGGACCAAGGCGCTCCGCAGCGCGTCAGCGGACGGTCGCCCGACCTCGTACCGCTCCCCCAGCGACTCCCGGGCGATCTTCTCCTGGAGTTTGAGGATCCCCTGGAGCAGCGCCTCGGGGCGGGGCGGGCAGCCGGGTACATAGACATCCACCGGGATGATCTGGTCGACGCCCTTGGTGACGGAGTAGGAGTCCCAGTAGGGGCCGCCGCAGTTGGAGCAGGCGCCGAAGGAGATGACGTACTTCGGCTCGGGCATCTGCTCGTACAGGCGCTTCACGGCCGGGGCCATCTTGTCCGTCACCGTGCCCGACACCACCATCAGGTCGGCCTGGCGGGGGCCCGGCGCGAAGGGGATGACGCCGAGGCGGATGAAGTCGTGGCGGGCCATCGACGCGGCGATGAACTCGATCGCGCAGCAGGCGAGGCCGAAGTTGAAGACCCAGAGCGAGTAGCGGCGGCCCCAGTTCAGGACGATCTTCATCGGCTCGGGGGCCAGGCGGGCGAGCGCGCCGAGCCGCTTCGGCTCCGGCAGCGGCACGGGCTCGGGGATCGTAGGGGTCACGTCCATGCCAGGACGCCCTTCTTGTATGCGTACAGCAGGCCCACGGCGAGGAAGCCGAGGAAGATGAACATCTCGACGAGCGTGGTCCCGCCGTAGCCGTGGTCGGCGAAGACGGTGGCCCAGGGGAACAGGAAGATCGAGTCGACGGCGAAGATCACATACAGGAAGGCGTACACGTAGTAGCGGACCTGGGTGTGGGCCCAGCCCTCGCCGACGGGGTCGACGCCGCACTCGTAGGTGAGCAGCTTCTCGGGTGTGGGGACGACGGGGCGCAGCAGTCGGCCGGCGCCGAAGGCGGCCCCGACGAAGAGCACACCCATCAGCGCGAGCAGTCCCACGACCGAATAGGACCGGAAGTAGTCCGCCGCGACGACGGCGGTCGAGCCCGCCAACGTCTCCCGCAACGTGCGTTCCTCGCTCCCTGACCCGGTGACCTGAGTGCCTTGGTGAATCCTGTGGTGCGACACCGTTCGGCGATCTGTACGCACGGGAGTCTAGGCCCTGATAAAGCGACGGTAAGCAGTCCGTCTAAAGAGACGGTAAGCAGCCCGTCGCAGACTTCGCCCGGCACCGGTTCGCGGCCGGGCGAAGTCTGCGACGGGAAGGTGGGGTTTTCCCCCGGGCCCCGCGGTGGCGGACCTCATGGCGCGGGAGCGCGGCGCACGGCACCCTAGCCCGTATGACCGCCCGGATCCCTTCCACCGGGGCGGCCCCGACCGACGGTGATGACCGTCTGCCGCCCGCCCGCTTCGCCTTCGACGCGCACACCTGGAAGGAGATCGCGCATCTCCTCGCGAACCTGCCGGTGGCGCTGCTCGGCTTCACGTACGCGACCGTGGCGCTCGCCACCAGTGGCGCGCTGACCGTCACCGTGATCGGCTTCCCGCTGCTCGCCGCCACCCTGCTCGGCGCGCGAGTGCTGGGCAAGCTGGAGCGGGGCCGGGCCCGGGCGCTGCTCGGGGTGCGGGTGGACGAGCCGAGCCCGCTGCCGCTCGGCAGGGGCGGCGGGCTGCTGCAGCGGATGTGGATGGCGTTGAAGGACCCGGTGGGCTGGCGGACCCTGCTGTACGACTCCATCCGGCTGCCCTGGGGGATCTTCACCTTCGCCACCACGTTGACCGCGCTGTTCGTGCTGTGGCCGGTGCTGCCGTTCATCGCGCGGGGCCTGACGAACGTGGACCGGATGATGGTGCGCGGTCTGCTGTCGCCCTCCGACGAGCTGGAGCGCCGTATCGCCGAGCTGGAGTCCGACCGCGGGATCGTGGTGGACACCGCGGCGGCGGACCTGCGGCGGATCGAGCGGGACCTGCACGACGGGGCGCAGGCCCGGCTGGTCAATCTGGCGATGGGGCTCGGCCTGGCCAAGGAGAAGCTCCTGGAGGACCCCGACTCGGCGGCGGTGATGGTCGAGGAGGCGCACGGCGAGGTGAAGCTGGCCCTCCAGGAGCTGCGCGACCTGGCCCGGGGCATCCATCCGGCGGTCCTGACCGACCGCGGCCTGGACGCCGCGCTGTCCTCGGTGGCCTCCCGCTGCACGGTGCCGGTGAAGGTGACGGCCGATCTGGAGTCGAGACCGGCCGCCGCGATCGAAGGCATCGCCTACTTCACGGTCTCGGAGCTGCTGCAGAACATCAGCAAGCACAGTGGCGCGCGGACCGCGTCGATCGAGGTCTGGCGGTCCGCGGACCGGCTGCTCATCCAAGTGTGGGACGACGGCCGGGGCGGGGCACGGCTGGACGCCGGCAGCGGGATGCGCGGGCTCGCGGAGCGGCTCGGCGCGGTCGACGGACTGTTCGTGGTCGACTCCCCGGTCGGCGGGCCGACCACGGTCACCGCCGAGCTGCCCTGGCGGGACCGTACGAATGCCTCCTGACGCCGGGCCTTCTGAACCTGGGCCTTCTGACGCTGGAACTTCTGACCCTGGGCCTTCTGACCCTGAACCTCCTGCCCCCGGACCTCCTGGCCCCGGACCTCCTGACCCCGGGCCTTCTGACCCTGGGCGGAGATCCCCTGGCCCGAGGTGGGGAAAACCCCCCGTCCAAGACGCCGACGGCCTCCATGGTCCGTGGACCTGCGGCGCAGGAGGGTGGGGGTACGGCAGGAGAGCCGCTGACGAGAAGAACGGGACGACGCCGATGGCCACGGAGTACGGACAGGAGTACGGGCACCGGTACGCATACGACGGTGCCCCCCGGCAGCGGATGCCGGCCGCGCTGCGCGCGCCGTTCGAGGCGCGCAGCTGGCGCGAGTTCGGCTATGTGCTGCTGAGCCTGCCGATCAGCATCCTGATGTTCACGTACGCGGTGACGATGGTGTCACTCGGGGCAGGGCTGCTGGTGACGTTCCTCGGGATTCCGGTCCTGGCGGCGGCGCTGGCGGGGTGCCGCGGTCTGGGCGCGCTGGAGCGGGCGCGGGCGCGGGGGCTGCTCGGTCTGGAGGTGGCCGACCCGGAGCCGCTGCGGATGCCCAAGCCGGGCGCCATGGCCTGGATGGGCGCGGTCCTGAAGAGCGGCACCTCGTGGCGGCAGCTGCTGTACGCGCTGCTGCACTTCCCGTGGGCGATGTTCTCCTTCGTGGTCGCGGTGAACTGCTGGGCGATCGGCTGGTCGCTGGTGACGTATCCGCTGTGGTTCTGGGTCTTGCCGGTGTACGCCGGCCAGGGCGGCCTCCAGCTCTACGGCGACGAGCACCACCGGATCTATCTCGACAACCCCTTCGAGATCACCGTCACGGCGCTGGTCGGGCTGCTGTTCACGCTGGCCACGCCGTGGATCGTGCGGGCGCTGACGATGGTGGACCGGCTGCTGGTGCACGGGCTGCTCGGGCCGTCGCGGCTGTCGGCGCGGGTGGTGGAGCTGGAGTCGGACCGGGGCGTGGTGGTCGACACGGCGGCGGCGGACCTGCGGCGGATCGAGCGGGACCTGCACGACGGGGCGCAGGCGCGGCTGGTGGCGCTGGCCATGGATCTGGGGCTGGCGAAGGAGAAGCTGACCGAGGACCCGCGGTCGGCGGCGCGGATGGTGGAGGAGGCGCACGGCGAGGTGAAGACGGCGCTCCAGGAGCTGCGCGACCTGGCCCGCGGTATCCATCCCGCCGTACTGACCGACCGCGGCCTCGACGCCGCCCTCTCCGCGGTCGCCTCCCGGTGCACCGTGCCGGTGCAGGTCGAGGTGGACCTGGCGCGGCGTCCCGCGCCGGCGATCGAGGGGATCGCCTATTTCACGGTCTCGGAGCTGCTGCAGAACATCAGCAAGCACTCCCGGGCCCGTTGGGCGTCGGTGGATGTCTGGCGGTCGGAGGACCGGCTGATGCTCCAGGTGATGGACGACGGGGTGGGCGGGGCCGACGTGTCCCAGGGCTCGGGGCTGGCCGGGCTGGCGGAGCGGCTGGACGCGGTGGACGGGATCCTGGTGGTGGACTCCCCGCCGGGCGGCCCGACCCGCGTGACGGCGGAACTCCCCTGGCGAGGCTGAAAACAATTGCGCGCGGCCCGGCTGCCCGCCCCCCGCACGGGTGGCAGCCGGGCCGCCGCACGGGTGTGACGGACGCGAGCCGTACGGGTAGACGGAACCGGCGCGATCCGCACAGGCGGACGAGACCAGCGCAAACCACGCAGGCGAGCGGAACTGGCGAGAGCCGTACGCGCGGGCGAAACCAGCGCAAGCCGCACAGGCGGACGAGACCAGCGCAAACCGCACGCACGGGCTAAACCGGCGCGAACCGCACAGCCGGGCGAGGCGGCAGGCAACCGAATCCGATCTGACACGGTCCCCTATTCCAGTGCCCGGGCGCGATGCCGCGGGATTGCTGGAATGCTGGACCTCCATACGGGCGGGTACCGTCGGAGGTTCGGGCTTGGGGGGCCAGAAGATCGTGGAGGACAGGGTGCGGGTGGTCATCGCCGAGGATTCGGTGCTGCTCAGAGAGGGCCTGACCCGGTTGTTGACCGACCGTGGGCACGAGGTGGTGGGCGGCGTGGGGGACGCCGAGGCGCTGATCAAAACGATCGCGGACCTGGACGCGCGGGGCGCGCTGCCGGACGTGGTGGTCGCGGATGTACGGATGCCGCCGACACACACGGACGAGGGGGTGCGGGCCGCCGTACGACTGCGCAAGGCGCACCCGGACCTCGGGGTGCTGGTGCTGTCGCAGTACGTGGAGGAGCGGTACGCCACCGAACTGCTGGCCGGTTCCAGCCGCGGCGTCGGTTATCTGCTCAAGGACCGCGTCGCCGAGGTGCGGGAGTTCGTGGACGCGGTGGTGCGGGTGGCGCGGGGCGGTACGGCCCTGGACCCGGAGGTCGTCGCGCAGCTGCTCGGCCGCAGCCGCAAGCAGGATGTGCTCGCGGGGCTCACGCCGCGGGAGCGGGAGGTCCTGGGGCTGATGGCGGAGGGGCGGACGAACTCGGCGATCGCCAAGCAGCTGGTGGTCAGCGACGGGGCGGTGGAGAAGCACGTCAGCAACATCTTCCTGAAGCTCGGTCTGTCGCAGAGCGAGGGGGACCACCGGCGCGTTCTGGCCGTTCTCACCTACCTCAATTCGTGATGCCCTGTCTCGACTCGTGATGACCTGTCCCCATTCGAGTCGTCCTGTCTCCATTCGAGTCGGCCTGACAGGGGGCCGGAGGCGGGCGAGCAGCGGGCGAGCGGCGGGCCGGCCGGTTGCGCTGCCCGGGATGCGGGATGGCCGGAAGTGAGAACCGGGGAGGGCCGGGAGGGTTTCGACAGAGTCCGGGGGCGAGAAATCGTGACACGTCAGGGCGACGGGCCGTGTCGGAATGCCGTCCATCATGGCGAATGGCCGCGGGAAGGCGACCCTAAGCGACGTAGGGTTGATCGTGGGAAGGTTCGTGGGACGACCATGCCCGGACAGCAGCCTCGAAGGAGGTCCAGTCAGTGACCAGCCAGGTCAGCAGCCCAGCGGAGCAGGCCGACGGAACCGTCGTAGGAGAGCAGCGCAAACCGGGCGGTTCGAAGGACGTCCGGCGTCTCGATCGGGTGGTCATCCGGTTCGCGGGCGATTCGGGTGACGGTATGCAGCTTACGGGTGACCGGTTCACGTCGGAGACGGCGTCGTTCGGCAACGACCTGTCGACGCTGCCGAACTTCCCGGCCGAGATCCGGGCCCCCGCCGGCACTCTGCCGGGTGTCTCGTCGTTCCAGCTGCACTTCGCCGACCACGACATCCTCACGCCCGGCGACGCACCGAACGTTCTCGTGGCGATGAATCCGGCGGCGTTGAAGGCGAACATCGGCGATGTGCCGCGCGGCGCGGAAATCATCGTCAATACGGACGAGTTCACCAAACGGGCGATGCAGAAGGTCGGCTATGCCACCAGCCCGCTGGAGGACGGCTCGCTGGACGGCTACGGGCTGCACCCGGTGCCGCTGACCACGCTGACGGTGGAGGCGCTCAAGGAGTTCGACCTCAGCCGCAAGGAGGCCGAGCGCAGCAAGAACATGTTCGCGCTGGGCCTGCTGTCGTGGATGTACCACCGGCCGACCGAGGGCACGGAGAAGTTTCTGCGGACCAAGTTCGCGAAGAAGCCGGAGATCGCCGAGGCGAATCTGACGGCCTTCCGCGCGGGCTGGAACTTCGGCGAGACCACCGAGGACTTCGCCGTCACCTACGAGGTCGCCCCGGCCGCGAAGACCTTCCCGGTGGGCACCTACCGCAACATCTCCGGCAACCTGGCCCTGGCCTACGGCCTGGTCAGCGCCTCCCGCCAGGCGGACCTGCCGCTGTTCCTCGGCTCGTACCCGATCACTCCCGCCTCGGACATCCTGCACGAGCTGTCCAAGCACAAGAACTTCGGCGTACGGACCTTCCAGGCCGAGGACGAGATCGCCGGCATCGGTGCCGCGCTCGGGGCGGCCTTCGGCGGCTCCCTGGCGGTGACCACGACGAGCGGCCCCGGTGTGGCCCTGAAGTCGGAGACCATCGGGCTTGCCGTCTCGCTGGAGCTGCCGCTGCTGGTGATCGACATCCAGCGCGGCGGGCCCTCGACCGGGCTGCCGACCAAGACCGAGCAGGCCGACCTGTTGCAGGCGATGTTCGGCCGCAACGGCGAGGCCCCGGTGCCGATCGTCGCGCCGCGCACGCCGACCGACTGCTTCGACGCGGCCCTGGAGGCGGCCCGGATCGCGCTGACGTACCGCACGCCGGTGCTGCTGCTGTCCGACGGCTATCTGGCCAACGGCTCCGAGCCGTGGCGGATCCCCGCGCTGGAGGAGCTGCCTGATCTGCGCGTGCAGTTCGCGCAGGGCCCCAACCACACGCTGGACGACGGCACCGAGGTGTTCCGGCCGTACAAGCGCGATCCGCAGACCCTCGCCCGCCCGTGGGCCGTCCCGGGCACGCCGGGTCTTGAACACCGCATCGGCGGCATCGAGAAGCAGGACGGCACGGGCAACATCTCCTACGACCCGGCCAACCACGACTTCATGGTCCGCACCCGCCAGGCCAAGATCGACGGCATCGAGGTGCCCGACATCGAGGTCGACGATCCGGACGGGGCAAGCCTCCTCGTCCTCGGCTGGGGTTCGACCTATGGGCCCATCACCGCGGCCGTGCGCCGACTGCGGGTCCAGGGGGTGCCGGTGGCACAGGCGCATCTGCGCCATCTCAACCCGTTCCCGGGGAATCTCGGGGAGGTGCTGGGACGTTACGACAAGGTGATGGTGCCGGAGATGAACCTGGGTCAGCTCGCCCTGCTGATCCGGGCGAGGTATCTGGTCGACGCCCGCTCCTACAACCAGGTCAGCGGAATGCCGTTCAAGGCGGAACAGCTCGCCACGGCGCTGAAGGAGGCCATCGATGGCTGAGACGTCCAGCAGCGGCACGGACACGATCGAGGCGCTCTCGCTCGTGCCGAAGGCCGGGGCCCGGCAGTCGATGAAGGACTTCAAGTCGGACCAGGAGGTGCGCTGGTGCCCGGGATGCGGTGACTACGCGGTCCTGGCGGCCGTGCAGGGCTTCATGCCGGAGCTGGGCCTGGCCCGCGAGAACATCGTGTTCGTGTCGGGCATCGGCTGCTCCTCCCGCTTCCCGTACTACATGAACACCTACGGGATGCACTCCATCCACGGCCGGGCGCCCGCGATCGCGACCGGCCTGGCCGCCACCCGGCGCGATCTGTCGGTCTGGGTCGTCACGGGCGACGGCGACGCACTGTCGATCGGCGGCAACCACCTCATCCACGCCCTGCGCCGCAACGTCAACCTGAAGATCCTCCTCTTCAACAACCGGATCTACGGGCTTACCAAGGGCCAGTACTCGCCGACGTCCGAGGTCGGCAAGATCACCAAGTCGACGCCGATGGGCTCCCTGGACGCGCCGTTCAACCCCGTCTCGCTGGCCCTCGGCGCGGAGGCGTCGTTCGTGGCCCGGACCATCGACTCCGACCGCAAGCACCTCACCGGTGTGCTGCGGGAGGCCGCGGCCCACCCGGGCACCGCGCTGGTGGAGATCTACCAGAACTGCAACATCTTCAATGACGGCGCCTTCGACGCCCTCAAGGACCAGCGAGGCGCCCAGGAAGCGGTGATCCGCCTGGAGCACGGGCAGCCGGTCCGGTTCGGGCCCGACGGCAGCCGGGGCGTGCTGCGCGACCCGCTCACCGGTGACCTGGAGATCGTCACCGTGACGGCCGACAACGCGGATCGCATCCTCGTCCACGACGCCCGCGCGGCCTCGTCGGCCACGGCCTTCGCCCTGTCCCGGCTGGCCGACCCGGACACCCTGCATCACACGCCGATCGGCGTCCTGCGCAGCGTCGAGCGCCCGGTGTACGAGACGCAGATGGCCGACCAGCTCGACGCAGCCGTCGAACAGCACGGCAAGGGGGACCTCGCGGCCCTGCTCGCCGGCAACGACACCTGGACCGTCATCGGCTGACCGTCATCGGCCGACCTGCGTCAGCTGACCTCCGTCGGCCGATCTGCGTCGGCCGAACACCGTGGGCCGAACACCGTGGGCCGACCATCGTGGGCCGAGCGAGCGATCCGGCGATGCCGGTGTCCGCGCGGCAGGGCGAGGGCCCGGACGCACCACCGGATGCTGTTGGTCGATGCGACCGACAGCATCCACCACCGCGTCCGGGCCCTCGCCTCGCCGAGGTCACACGCCGCAGGGCCGCCGGGGCCACACATCCGGGCCCACGAGCCCCAGAGCCACACATCCGGGCCGCCCGAGCCCCCATGCCAGGCGTGCGGGCCGCACGAGCCCCCAGGTGTCAGACGCGCGGGTCGGGGTCGTCCTTGGTGGCGGCGTCCACGGCCCGCTTCGCCCCGTCGTACCTGTCCCGGGCCTCCCGCACCTCCCCCATCCGCGTCTTGGTCCACAGCGCCAGCGCCCGCACCTGCTCCGCCGCCTCACGGCCCAGCGCGGTGAGCGAGTAGTCGACCCGGGGCGGGATCACCGGCTTGGCGTCGCGGTGCACGAACCCGTCGCGTTCCAGGGTCTGGAGGGTCTGGGTGAGCATCTTCTCGCTGACAACCCGGCCGTAGCGGCCGACCGCCCGGCGCAGCTCGCTGAAGCGGTGGGGCCGGTCCAGCAGTTCGATCAGGATCAGGACGCCCCAGCGGCTGGTGACGTGTTCGATGACGAGGCGGTAGGGGCACATCGCCTCGCCGACGTCGCGGGCCGCCGTCTTCTCCACAGCACTAACTCCCATCCCGGTACCTTACTTCAAAGTGGGTACTTTCCCACGGTTAGCGCCACTCCTAGGGTAAGTGGCAGACGCACCCCCACTAGGAGTTCTGAATCATGAGCATCGTTGTCACCGGAGCCACCGGACACCTTGGCCGCCACGTCGTGGACCAGTTGCTGACGAAGGTCCCGGCCGAGCAGATCACCGCCGTCGTGCGCGACGAGGCGAAGGCCGCCGACTTCGCGGCGCGCGGCGTGCGGATCGCCGTGGCCGACTACAACACCCCCGAGACCTTCGACGGCCTCTTCGCCGCCGGCGACCGGGTGCTGCTGATCTCCGGCAACGAGTTCGACAAGGGCCGAATCCAGCAGCACACCGTCGTCATCGACGCCGCCAAGGCGGCCGGGGTCGCCCTGCTCGCCTACACCAGCGCCCCCGGCAGCCTGACGGCCGCCCTCGCCGACGACCACCGGGCCACCGAGGAGGTGCTGCTCGCCTCCGGTCTGCCCTACACGCTGCTGCGCAACGCCTGGTACCACGAGAACTACACCGAGAACCTCGCCCCGGTGCTGGCGCACAACGCCGTCGTCACGGCGGCGGGCGAGGGCCGGGTCTCCTCGGCCTCGCGCGCCGACTACGCGGCCGCCGCCGTCGCCGTCCTCACCGGCGAGGGGCACGAGAACAGGACGTACGAGCTGGGCGGCGACGAGGCGTGGGGCTTCGACGCGTACGCGGCCGAGCTGAGCAGGCAGACCGGCAAGGAGATCGTCTACAACTCCGTGCCCGGCGGGACCCTTCAGGGCATCCTGACCGGAGCCGGGGTGCCCGAGGCGCTGGCCACGATCCTGGTCGGCGTGGACGCGTCCATCGCCAAGGGCGAGCTGGTCGTCTCCACCGGCGATCTGTCCCGCCTGATCGGGCGGCCGACCACGCCGCTGGCGGAGGCCGTCGCCGCCGCACTCAAGGACTGACCCGCCGCGCTCAAGGGCTGACCGGCCGCGCTCAAGGGCTGACCGGCCGCGCTCAAGGGCTGACCGGCCGCGCTCAAGGATTTTACCCGTCCCGACGGGAGCCTCGCCTCCCCCGCCCCTGCCTGTCATGACTGTATGGCGATACGGCAATGACAGGCGGGGGCGCTCGGCGCTACCTTCGTGCAGGCGAACGCGTGCGCGAGGACGTGAGAGGGAGGGCCCGTGGCCGACGAGTCGAGAAGCGAGCGGCGGACAGGTCTGCTGAACGGCTTCGCGGCGTACGGGATGTGGGGGCTCGTCCCGCTGTTCTGGCCCCTGCTGAAACCCTCCGGGGCGCTGGAGATCCTCGCCCACCGGATGGTGTGGTCCCTGGTCCTCGTGGTCGTGCTGCTACTCGCCGTACGGCGCTGGGCCTGGGCCGGGGAGTTGCTGCGCCAGCCGCGCCGACTCGGGCTGATCGCGATCGCAGCGACGGTCATCACGGTCAACTGGGGGGTCTACATCTGGGCCGTGAACACCGGGCACGTCGTCGAGGCGTCCCTCGGGTACTTCATCAATCCCCTGGTCACCATCGCGATGGGCGTGCTGATCCTGAAGGAACGGCTGCGGCCCGCGCAGTGGGTGGCGGTCGGGGTCGGCTTCGCCGCGGTGGTCGTGCTGACCGTCGGGTACGGCCGCCCGCCGTGGATCTCCCTGAGCCTCGCCTTCTCCTTCGCCACCTACGGGCTGGTGAAGAAGAAGGTCAACCTCGGCGGTATCGAGTCACTGGCCGCCGAGACCGCGGTCCAGTTCCTGCCCGCGCTCGGCTATCTGCTGTGGCTGACCGCGCACGGCGACTCCACGTTCACCGGTCACGGCGCCGGGCATGCCGCCCTGCTCGCCGCCACCGGCGTGGTCACCGCGCTCCCGCTCGTCTGCTTCGGCGCGGCGGCGATACGCGTGCCCCTGTCGACGCTGGGGCTGCTGCAGTACCTGGCGCCCGTCTTCCAGTTCCTGCTGGGCGTCCTCTACTTCGACGAGGCCATGCCACCCGAGCGCTGGGCCGGGTTCGCGCTGGTGTGGCTGGCGCTGTCGCTGCTGACCTGGGACGCCCTGCGCACCGCCCGCCGCGCGGCCCGCGCGCTCGCCGGCGAGCGCGCCGTGCCCGGCAGGACCATGACGACCGGCACGGCGAGCACCGCCCGGAAGACGGAGAACGCCGCCCGGAAGGCGGAGAGCGTCGCCTCGGAACCGGAACCGGAACCGGAACCGGGGGCCGCCAGGCCGTAGACCGCGGTCACCGCCGACCCCTCCCGATCACCGAACCGAGACGGGCCGGGCCATACAGCAGACCGCCCGCCAGGCCCTGCTTCCTCCTCGGCGCCCCGTCCGGCGGCCGGAGCCGGGTCCAGGACGCGGCCGAGAGCTTCCTCGCCACGCTGGAACACGGGGCGCGGGCCCCTGTGGACACGCAACCGCGTTGAGCCGGGGGCCGGCCGGTGCGCGGTGGGCGGGACTGTCGGAGGCGTCGGCTATAAGTGGTCGGCATGACGCAGACACCCGCACCTGGACCCGCCCCACTGCACTGG
This sequence comes from Streptomyces sp. NPDC004752, assembly GCF_053601275.1. Classification (NCBI taxonomy): domain Bacteria; kingdom Bacillati; phylum Actinomycetota; class Actinomycetes; order Kitasatosporales; family Streptomycetaceae; genus Streptomyces; species Streptomyces sp. NPDC004752. The sequence continues at coordinate 37,060 of NZ_JBSGBN010000005.1, forward strand.
AAACTGGTCATCGACGCCGCCGATCCGCACGCGCAGGCCGACTTCTGGGCCGCCGCGCTGCACTACGAGGTCGAGGACAACAGCACGCTCGTCGAGCGGTTGCTGGGGCTCGGCGCGCTGCCCGGCGCGGCCACCGTCGAACACCACGGCCGCCCCGCCTTCCGGGAGCTGATCGCCGTACGGCATCCCGACGACCCGTACGACAAGGACAGCGGCACCGGGCTTGGGCGGCGGCTGCTGTTCCAGCGGGTCCCGGAGCCGAAGACCGGCAAGAACCGGCTCCACATCGACGTGCACGCACCCGCGGACGGACGTGAGGACGAGGTCGGACGACTGGAACGGCTCGGCGCGCGGGTACTGCGGCGGGTGCGGGAGCACGGCGGGGAGTGGGTGGTGATGACAGACCCGGAGGGCAACGAGTTCTGCGTGCAGTGACGAGTTTCCGCGTGCAGTGACAAGTTTCCGCGTGCAGTGACGAGTTCTGACGGCGCGGCGGATTCCGGTCGGCCCTAGTCGGCCGCCCGAGCCGCGCGTTCGGTCAGACGGACCATGCGGGCGCGGGCGGACTTCAGTTGCTCGATGTCGTCGGCCGCCGGGCTCCCCTCGGCGGTGAGTTCCGTCCACAGGGCGATCAGGTCCCGGCCGAGGCTGAGTCCCTGCCCGGGGTCGCGTACGGCACGCCAGGCCGCCGCCGCACTCTGGACGTTGCCGTAGGCCGCCTCGGGATCCCGGCTGTGGTGACGGAGCCGGGCGAGGTCCAGCGACAGCCGGAAGGCGTGCAGCGGGTCACCGGACAAGTAGGCGATGTAGGCGGTCAGTTCGCGCAGCCGGAGCACTTCGGGGTGGTCGGGTCCCAGGTCGGCGGCGGCCGCCTCGACCGTACGCTTCGCCAACTCGGCCGCCGCGTCGATCCGGCCCGCCCTGACGGCCTCGTTGATCCGCGCGGTCGGCTCCCCGAGCACGGTCCCGCTGTCGTCCCGGTCCCCGAGCACGGCCTCGGCCACGGCATCGAACCCGCGGGCCGGCGTGGGCCGGGGATCGGGATCAGCCTCGGCGGGGAAGTCCGCGGCGGGCGGACGGTGGGTGCGGGGCGGCCCGGGAACGCCGAGCGCGGAGGGGGAAGCCGTCCCCGACACAGCCGCCCCCGAAACAGCCGCCTGCGACACCCAGTCCGGCGCGGAACCGGTCGTAGCGTCCGCCTCGGGTGTGCCGGAGGGCTTCGGCACCGTGGCCTGGATCGGCCCGATGGGCCGCGGTGGCTCGGCGGGGCGGGGCGGTTCCGTGGGGCCGGGCGGGTCGGCCGGGCGGGATGGGGCGGCGGGCATGACCGGGGGTGGTCCGAAGACGCCGGTGGGGGCCTTGACCGCGCCCGGGGCGAGGTCCGCCACCGGGGGCGGTGCGACCGTGCCCGCGGGCTCCGCGTGCGGCGGCGGCTCCGGTACCGCCCGCAAAGGGAACGTCGGAGCGACATCCAGCACCGGTTCGACGACGGGACGCGGGACGTGGGCAGGCTCGTCGCGATACGGCGACGGTTCGGCCGCGGCATCGGCAGCAGCAGCGACGGCAGCAGGGGCATCGGCAGCGGCATCGGCGGCGGAGTCACGGCCGAAGCCCGCGGAGGGGCCGTCCGCCGGCTCCCCCGAGGTCTCCCGCTCGCCCGTCCTTCCCGGCACCCCCGGTTCCGGTTCCGAAGCCGCCCCCGACTTCCCCGATGCCTTCGCCTTCGGGGTCATCCTTGCCGGGTCACCGGTGAAGCGGCTGGCGCCGTTGGTGTCCACCTGGAGGGGGATCACGTAGCCGACACGGCCGTCGTGAATCGCCGCCCGTACGGGGTGGCCGAGCGTGCGGGCCAGGCACTGGAGGTGGTCCAGGACGGCGTGCTGGATCTCCCGGCCGGGGGCCGCGGCGAGCGGTACGCCGTCGACCGTCGCCTCGCCCGCGGCCGAGACACGGACGTCCACCCGGGCCGCCGGACCCGCACCACGCTCATGTTCCCGCTTCTCCTCGCGGCTGAGTCGAGACATCGGTCCCCTCACTCCCCCGGCGTCACGATCCGGTCGTACTCATGCGTACTGTCGAGTGTCGCCGCTCGCCACCGCTCCCACGTCACCGCGACGTCACAGACTCGCACCAGGAACTCCCCCGGCCCCGCGGTGCCCACCGCGCACTCGCGGATTTACTTGCGCGCGCATATGATGCGCAGTCTTGTATTCCTCGTATGCAGACCATTTGGGGGGGACCGATGACCCGCCGTTTCCTGTTCGTGCTGGGCAGTACCCGTCTCGACGGCAACACCGAACTGCTGGCCCGCAGGGCCGCCGAGCAGTTGTCCATGGACGTCGAACAGGAGTGGATCCGCCTGGTCGACCACCCGCTGCCGGAGTTCACGGACCTGCGCCATGACACCGACCATGTGCGGCCGCTCTCCGACACCGCCGTGGGCCGACTCCTGGACGCCACGCTCGCCGCCACGGACATCGTGATCGCCTCGCCGCTGTACTGGTACTCGGTGTCCGGCCCGACCAAGCGCTACCTGGACCACTGGTCGGGCTGGCTGCGCACCCCGGGAGTCGACTTCAAGGCGACCCTGGCGGGCCGCACGCTCTGGGGCGTCACCGCGCTCGCGGACCGCGAACCCGACGTCGCCGCCCCGCTGGTCGGCACGCTCAACAACTCGGCCGCGTATCTGAAGATGCGCTTCGGCGGCGTCCTGCTCGGCAGCGGCAGCGCGCCCGGCGACGTACTCAAGGACGCGGAGGCGCTGGCGCGCGCGAAGACCTTCTTCGTACGGGAGGCGCCGCTCGCGCGCTTCCCGTACGAGACGGCCGCGGCCGTCCAGCCGTCCCGGTCCGGGGAGGAGGGCACCCTTACGCGGTGATGTCCTTCGCCGTGAACCGCGCCCAGGCCGCCGAACCGAACACCACCGCGTACAGCGCCTGCAGCCCCAGGTTCCTGACCAGGTCGTCCCAGTAGACCGGGTCACGCATCAGGTCGGCGAAGGACAGCCAGTAGTGCGAGAAGAAGTACGGCTGGAGCGCGTGCAGTTGCGGAATCTGGTCGAGGATCTGCACGGTGATCAGCAGCCCCACCGTGGTCGCCATCGCCGCGATCCCGCTGTTGCTCAGGGTGGAGACGAACAGGCCCAGGGCGGCGATGCCTATCAGCGACGCGGCCACGACCAGAGCGATCAGCAGCGCACGCGCCAGACCTTCGGTGAAGCCGATCTGCGTGCCGGAGATGGTCGTCAGATCGCCCAGCGGGAACAGCAGCGCCCCCATGGCCAGCGCCGAGACCGCCACCACCAGCGTGGCCACCAGGCAGAACGCCATCGTCGTCGCGTATTTGGTGAACAGCAGGCGGGTGCGGCCCGCCGGAGCGACCAGGAGATAGCGCAGGGTTCCTGCGTTGGCCTCGCCGGCGATCGCGTCGCCCGCGACGACCCCGATCGCCATCGGCAGGAAGAACGGGAGCGTCGCGGCCAGCGCGGTGAACACCAGGAACAGGCCGTTGTTGGTGATCTGCGCGATGAAGGCCGGCCCCTCGCCGCCGCCGCCGCCGCCGACCGACGAGCCGTCCCGCGTCTCGATCTTGACCGCGATGCCGACCAGGATCGGCACCGCCGCCAGCACGCCCAGCAGCGCGAGCGTGCGCCAGCGCCGGAAGGTGGTGACCAACTCACTGCGCAGGAGTCCGAAGGTCCACAGCGGGTTCGGGGCGCGTCCGGCCCCGGGCCCGGCCGTCGACGCCGCGGCTGCGGCCCTGTCCACCCCGGCGTCAACCTGCGACATCGAAGCCCTCTCCGGTCAGTGCCACGAACGCGTCCTCCAGTGATGCCCGCTCGACCCCGAAGCCGCGGACCCGGACTCCGGCCGACACCAGCGCGGCGTTCAGGTCGGCGAGTTCCCCTTCCGGGGGCTCCGCGGTCACCCGGTCCTCGGTGACCACGACGTCGCCCACGCCCCGCTCCTTCAGCACCCGGGCCGCGTCCCCGGTGTCCGGCGTGGTCACGACCAGCCGGCCGCGCGCCCCGGCGGCCAGGTCCGCGACCGCGCCCTGGGTGATGAGCCGGCCCTGCGCCATCACCGCCGCGTGGGTGCACACCTGCTCGATCTCGTCGAGCAGATGGGAGGAGAGGAAGACGGTCGTGCCGTCGGACGCCAACTCCCTGACCAGGGAACGGATCTCCCGCATGCCCTGCGGGTCGAGCCCGTTGGTCGGCTCGTCCAGGACGAGGAGCCGACGCGGCTGGAGCAGCGCTGCGGCCAGCCCGAGGCGCTGCTTCATGCCCAGCGAGTACGCCCTCGCCTTCTTGCCCGCGGCGGCGGCCAGGCCGACCCGGTCCAGGGCGGCGGTGACCCGGGCGCGCCGGGTGCGCGGGTCGGCGGTCGGATCGGCGGCGTCGTAGCGTACGAGGTTGTCCCGGCCGGAGAGGAAGCCGTACAGGGCGGGGCCCTCGATGAGCGCGCCCACCTGCGGCAGCACCGCGCGCGCCGAGCGGGGCATGGGCCTCCCGAGCACCCGCGCGGTGCCGGAGGTGGGCTCGATGAGGCCCATCAGCATGCGGATGGTGGTGGTCTTGCCAGAGCCGTTCGGACCGAGGAAGCCGAAGACGCTGCCCGCCGGGACGGTCAGGTCGAGACCGTCGACGGCGAGCTGTCCGCCGCGGTAGCGCTTGGTGAGGCCGCGGGTGTCGATGACGCTCGGCCCCGCGTCCTCCGGCACCCGCGCCGTCTGCCGCCCCGTGGCGGACGGTTCGTCCATCGGCTCCCTCGATTCTTCGTGCCCGCAGGGTACTTACCGCCCCGAGTCCGCCGCCTTCAGCAGGGCGTCCTTGGTCACGGCGCCGACGTACACCTTGCCGTCGTCCGTGATCAGGGCGTTGACCAGACGGGTGGAGAACACCGTGCCCTTGCCGAACTTGCCGCTCACCTGGTCGCCGAGCGAGCCGAGGAAGCCGCCCAGGTCGCCGCCGGCGGAACCGGACGGCAGGCCACCCTTCTCACCCGAGTCGAAGGTGGCGATCGAGTTCCAGCCCTTGCCGAGCACCTCGTAGCCCTCGGTTCCCTGGCCCTCGTGGCCCTTGGCGAGGTCGTGGCCGGACTTGGACTCCGGGGCCTCGGCGAGCTTGTCCTCCTCGGTGACCTTGGCGCCCTTCGGCGGGGTGAAGCCGAAGGTCGAGGCGGCCGGCTTGGCGAAACTGACCTGGGTGAAGCCCGCGTCGACGACCGCCGCGCCGCCGCTCGCCGGGGTCAGCGTGAACTTCAGCGGCATACCGGTCTTCGCGTCCACCGCGATGCTGATGGCGCCGACCGTGGTGCCGGACTGCTTCGGCTTGACGAGCAGCTTGTAGGCGTCCCGGCCGGCGACTCGCATGGTGCCGTCGACGGTCACGGACGTGGTGTCGTCGACGGACTTCAGGGCCTCGTCGGCGAAGTCCTTGGGCGTGGCCGGAGCCTCGTCCTTGTGCTCCGCGCCGTCCTCGGCCGAGGTGCCGTGGTAGACCTGATTCGACTTGCTGTCGTAGCCCCATACGTCCTTGCCGTTGTGGATGAGGCTGTATTCGGCCGCGCTCTCGATCAGTGACAGCTTCTGCCTGTCCGGGCCGTCGGCGGCGACGCGCAGGGTGTGCGTGCCGGAGACCAGCTCGGTGAGCTTGGACGTCGGGTCGGCCGAGGATCCGTCGCCGGACGGGGCGATGCCCGAGGCCAGGCTGTTCTCCAGACCGCCCAGGTTCGGGAGCCCCAGGTCGGCGCTGACCTTCACCGTGCCGGACAACTGCTCGACGTCCGACTTGGCGATCTTCTCTATGAGCTGCTGTGCGGTGATCTTCGGCAGACTGGGGTCACCGGAGTCGGCGAGTGCCGGGACCAGCCCGATGGTCGCGGCCGTCACCCCCACGACCGCTACCGGGACGACGTACCGAGCGGCTTTGCGCCGGCCGGAGCGCAGGCCCTCGGCCTCCTCGGCGCCCGAGTTGTCAGCGGATTCGTACCGTGCCATGTGTGGCTTACCTCCGTCGTCGGCGGCGGCCTTCTACGCACCGATGCACTGTTCCCACCCTGAGCCGCCATTCTCACCCGAATCGGTGAGGAGTGGTGTTTTCCGTGGCTTCCATCTGACCAAATCCGCCGTGCGGATGCGTCACCCCGCGGATGCAACTCCACGTACACCTCCGGTATGACACGCGGAAGAGGCACCTCCCCCGACCCGTAGGGGTAATGGGCTGCGTCCCCGGCTGCTTCCCAGGTCAACGGGGGTCGAACAGTGTGGCGGCCGAGGGTGGAGCCGACCGTACGACAGGGAGGGGCGGGCGGCCGGGAAAGGCGAACGCCCAGGGGCAGGACGGGCGAGACGGACGGGACGGGCGGCGGGTCGGACGGGCGGTCCAGGTGCCGGGAGCGGTGGCCGGGGCGGGCCATCCCGCCCGGTGGTCGCCTGCTCGGTGGTCGCCTGCTCGGTGGTCGCCTGCCCGGTCGACGCCTCGCCCGGTGAGTGCCTGCCCGGTGGCTATCCCGCCCGGTGCACGACCGCGTCGCACAGCTCCAGCAGGGCCGTCTTCGCGTCGCTCTCGGGCAGTGGGGCCAGCGCCGCCCGCGCCTCCTTCGCGTACCGCACGGTGTCCCGCCGGGCCTGCTCCAGTGCCGGGTGCGCGCGGAGGGCGGCCAGCGCCTGCGCGTGCCGTCCGTCGTCGGACAGGTCGGAGTCCAGCAGCTCGCACAGCGCGAGGTCCTCGGGCAGCCCCAGCCGGGCCGCCCGCTCCCGCAGCCGCAGCACGGGCAGCGTGGGGACGCCCTCCCGCAGGTCCGTGCCCGGGGTCTTGCCGGACTCATCGGAGTCCGACGCGATGTCCAGGACGTCGTCGGCGAGCTGGAAGGCGACGCCCAGCCGCTCGCCGTACTGCGTGAGCACATCCACGACTGTGTCGTCGGCGCCGGACATCATCGCCCCGAACCGGCACGACACCGCGACCAGCGAGCCCGTCTTGCCGGCGAGCACGTCCAGGTAGTGCTCGACCGGGTCCCGGCCGTCCGAGGGCCCGGCCGTCTCCAGGATCTGCCCGGTGACCAGCCTCTCGAACGCGACGGCCTGCACCCGGACCGCCTCGGGACCGAGGTCGGCGAGGATCTGCGAGGCGCGGGCGAACAGGAAGTCGCCGGTCAGGACCGCGACCGAGTTGCCCCAGCGGGTGTTCGCGCTGTCCACCCCGCGTCGTACGGCAGCCTCGTCCATCACGTCGTCGTGGTACAGCGTCGCCAAGTGGGTCAGCTCCACCACCACGGCCGACGGCACGACCCCGGGCGCGTACGGGTCACCGAACTGCGCGGCGAGCATCACGAGCAGCGGGCGGAACCGCTTGCCGCCCGCCCGCACCAGGTGCTGCGCGGCCCCCGTGATGAACGGCACCTCGCTCTTGGTGGCTTCGAGCAAGCCTTCCTCGACAGCCGCCAATCCGGCCTGGACATCGGCTTCGAGAGCCTGGTCCCGCACGCTCAGCCCGAACGGCCCGACGACGGTCACGAGGGGTCTCCTGTCTGCTGCTGCCTGCTGGCGATTACACGGTTTGTCGATAGGTCGCTGCCATCACTCAAGTCAGCGTATCCGGTCAGGTTTCGATCACCGATAGCGCCCACCGTCCAGGCCGGGTGGTATCGGATCACGACCGGCATATTGCCCATCCCCTGATACAACCCGACATTCGGCCACTCAAGGAGATATGACACCTTTTGCCCCGCCAATGCTCCGGAACGTCGCTCATGCACATCCGTACGTCACATCCTTCCCTCACGAAACCGCTCACCCGGATCACACGGACCTCTGGGTCGCCCTCGCCGACGGGACGCGGCTGTACGCGCGCGTGTGGCGCCCCCTGACGGACCGCCCCGTACCGGCCCCTCCTTGAGTACACCCCGGACCGCCGCACCGACCGGACCGCAGCGCGCGACGCCCAGCGGCACCCCTGGTACGCGGGACACGGCTGCACCGACGACCGGCACGAGAACGAAGGGTCCGGCCCCGGGGGCTCGGTTCTCGCGGCCCGCCTGCACGCCCGTTCCGCCGCGGCACTCACCACCGCCGCCGTCCCGCCCGACCCGACCCGCGGTACGCCGACGACTCCTGGCAGGCCGTCTGGACGACGCGTCTGGAGGCCCTGACCGGCGACACCGGCTAGGCGGGCGGGTCGCCGTCCGGTTCTTCCCACGGCTCCGCCTCCGGCCCTCCCGACGGCTCCACGTCCGGCTCGCCTCACGGCGCGGCCGACACGCGCCCGGTGGCGTCCGAGCCACTCCTGCGCGCGTACGTCGCCGACTCCCGCCCGCGACCCCGGACCGGACCGGACCGGCCCCCAGGCCCGCGGGGTCGGCGAGCCCGCCTGGCCGTCCCCAACGTGACGAGCGTCGCGTACGGCCTCCAGAGTGCCCCGGCCCTGGCGCGCCCACCTCTGCCCACCCGCGTGGACGCGGGCCGCTTCCGCCCGGTCGGCCACGGCGCCGCCCGGCCGCAAGAAGGCGACCCCTTGGCCACCGGGCGACACGGAGGATGCGACCGCCGAACTGGGCGGCGCCGGCCACGCCTTCGCGGCAGCTCGCGCGAACTCCCGGTGCGGGCGGTGACGTCGGCCCCGATGGCCGTCTTCGGGGAGCCCCGCAGGCCGAGCCGCTGCGCGCGGGCGAGTCCGTCACGCTGGACGAGCCACACCCGAGGCGGCTGGTGGTACGAGACGCCACCGAGGACGAGTGGCGGGTGGAGCTCGCCCCGTGCGGCGGGGGCACGCGCGCGTACCCGGACGGTGTGGAGTGGGCCGAGGACGCATCGAAGACGTACACGAGCGCCGGGAACGATCCACTGTTGGCCCACTCCCACTCCCACTCCCTCTCCCACTCCCACTCCGAGCGAAAAACGAATTCCGCGCCCCATGGGGGCGAAGTGCCCGATTTGCCGCTATTGGTATTTCAATTCCCCTTGATGCCGAATGTACTTGACCTTCAGGGGGAGTGACTTGAGTCACCCTTTACCATCGTGCGACACCCCGCCCACAACCCTCACCACCCCTCCCCCGATGCCCAGTTGATGCTTGGCAATCGCAAAGGATCAAGCGACTCATACGTCTCAATCGCACGTCAATCGGTATGAGATGTGAATCCACCACTTGTTTCCGACATGTGCGGTCGCATAGCTTCCGGGCCAGTCGGGTGGACGCCGAATCCTGCCGCCACCCGTCATGACCCATCGACGAACCATATTTCGCACGGCAGGAACGGGGGACCCAGGTAGATCGCCGGTCCGGACGGCACAGCCGGCCGGACCGGCTAGGGGTGAAGTCGAGTCGCCTTTCGGCGGCCCGGCCGGGCATCTCCCCCGCCCGAACCCGACAGCTCACCTCGTAGGCGCCGGAGAGGAACATCGCCATGTCTGCTGCCGCTCAGAACCGCCGTCCCCGCATCAACCGCCTCGCTCGCACCCTCGCCGTGGCCGGCACCGGCGCCGCGCTGCTCGCCCTGCCGCTCCTCGGCGCCACCGGCGCCCACGCGGCCACTCCCGGGACCGTGGCGACGACCGCCACGACACTCGCCGGGTACCCGAACAACCTCGACGGCTGGATCCGCGAGTCGCTCGCGATCATGGCGGAGAAGCACATCCCAGGGACCTACAACGGCATCCACCGCAACATCATGCGCGAGTCCTCGGGCAACCCGCGGGCCATCAACCTCTGGGACTCCAACGCCCGGAAGGGCATACCGTCCAAGGGCCTGCTCCAGGTGATCGACCCCACGTTCAACGCCTACCACGTGGCAGGCACGTCGTACGACATCTACGACCCGGTCGCCAACATCACGGCCGCCTGCAACTACGCCGCCAAGCGCTACGGCTCGATCGACAACGTCTTCGGCGCCTACTGACGCACCCTTCACGGAAACAGTCTTTCGAGGACGACGGCCACGCCGTCGTCCTCGTTCGACAAGGTGATCTCGTCGGCCATCGCCTTGAGTTCGGGGTGGGCGCCGGCCATCGCCACCCCGTGGGCGGCCCAGTCGAACATCGGGATGTCGTTCGGCATGTCACCGAAGGCGACGGCCCGCTCGGGGGCCAGCCGGAGGTGCTCGGCGGCCAGCGCCAGACCGGTGGCCTTGGTGATGCCGCACGGCTGAAGCTCGACGGTCCCGGGCCCCGACATGGTGACGGTCGTCAGGGAGCCCACGACCGAGCGCGCCGTCACCGCCAACTCGTCGTCGGACAGGGCGGGGTGGCGCAGCAGCACCTTGCTGATGGGCGCACACCACAGATCGTCGCGCCGCTCGACGCGGACGGCGGGCAGGGTCGGATGCGGCATCAGATACCCGGGCTCGATGAGCGTGAGCCCGCTCACCCCGTCCTGGTCGACGGCCGCGTACACCTGCCCGACCTCGGCCTCGATCTTGCCGAGCGCGGTCTCGGCCAACTCCCGGTCCAGGGTGACCGACCACAGCAGGCGGTCCGTGCCGGCGTCGTACAACTGAGCGCCCTGTCCGCACACCGCGAGCCCCCCGCCGCCCAAGGTGTCGAGCAGGGGCCGCACCCGTGGCGCCGGGCGCCCCGTGACCACCAGGTGCCGGGCGCCGGCCCGTGCCACACGCGCGAGCGCGGCGAGGGACCGGTCGGAGAGGGTGTCGTCGCCGCGCAGCAGCGTTCCGTCCAGGTCGGTGGCGACGAGTGAATATGCGGGAGGAGCGGCCATGACCAGAGAATACGGACAGCAGGCCGCCTGGACTCACCGCTCTTGCCAACGCCTTGTGTTCCTCCGGCCTTCGGCCCCCGGCCACCGCCCCCGGCCACCGGTCAGGTCCTGACTGTCAGTGGTGAACGCTAGGTTGTGGTCACTGGGGTGACGGTCGTTCGGGACCGGTCACCAGGGCCGGTGTGCCGACGCAGCGGGGGTGGGGGCGATGACGGGAGCGGCGAGGAGCCCGGTGACGGGAATGACGAGTCCGGTGACGGGGGTAAGGGCAGAAGTCCGGCCGGACTTCCGGGCGCATCTGTTGGAGGCCGCGACCGGCATCCTGGAGCGCTTTCCGGCGGAGCTGAGACCCGAGATCTACGCCCTGTCCTTCCGGATCTGGCGCATCGACTACGACAGCCGCCGCCCCTACGTGGCCATCGGGTACAACACCGAGTCGCAGTACCGGCGGGAGAGACACCAAAACGACCCGGGCGAGGCCCGCTGGAACTACGCCTGCTGGCTCCTCGACGGCTTCGAGACGCTCGGCAACGTCCCCGAGGACCCGGCCGGCGCCCCGCTGTACGCCGAGGAGGTCAAGCGGCTCGGCCTGTGGTCCGACGGAGATATCGGGGACGTCCCGGACGACGACGAGGTGTGCAAGGCCGACAAGGCGTGCGAGGCCGACGATGCGGACGAGGCGGACGCCCGGCGTGACCTCCTGCGCCTCCACTTCGCGGACGCCTGCATCGACCTCGCCCGTGCCCTGCACGCCACCGGCCGGGTGGAGAAGCTGTTCGGCCGCCCGCTGCCTGTGGTCGTCTTCGACATGGACTGCCCGGGCTGGGAGATCGAGGCCACCGAGGCCGCCAATCCCCCGGACCTGATCGAGGACTTCCTGGAGTGGCAGCAGACGGCGTAGTCGGGCGCGGCACAGTCGTCCGGGCCAGTGCGGTCATCCGGCCCGGCGCGGTCGCCCGCGGCGGTCCGGTCATCCGGTGCGGTGCGCACGTCCGGTGCGGCACGGGTCCGTGCGGCGCTCGTCCGGTGGGCCCGGGTCCGGTGCTGGTCCGGTGCGGCACGGGTCTCAGCCGTGTGCCGCCACGAGGTGTTTCGTCAGGCGCGGCGAGGCGAACTCGGTACCGCACACGAAGCGCATTACCGGGCCGTAGGAGGCCGCGGCGGGCAGGCCGGTGAAGTAGAGGCCGGGGACCGAGGAGACATAGCCCGGGCCGAGTTTCGGAGTGCCCCGGCTGACGGCGAGCCGACTGCGGACTCCGTGGCTCAGGAAGCCCATCGCACCGATGTCGACGCGATAGCCGGTCGCCGCGATGACATGGTCGGCGAGCAGCCGGCCGGTGGCTCCCGTGCGGGTGCGGACCGTGAGGACCGGTGTGCCGTCGGAGGCCTCCGCGCCCATGACGCGGTCGATCGCCTCGACTCGCACCTTGCCCTCGAAGCGGTCCCGCAGCCACCAGGCACCGAGCGGGCCGAGCACCCGGCGGACCAGGTAGTGCCGGGTGTGAGCGGGGAGGTAGCGGTAGGGGTGCGGGTAGTGGCTGAGGGCCCACAGCGACCAGGCGCGGCCGAACGGCGACTCGGGGCGCAGCCGCGGCTGGTGCCACGGCGGGGCGCCGAAGCCGACGCGGTGCCGCGCGACCACGCGCACGCGTGCGCCCGCCTCGGCCGCCAGCGCCGCGGTCTCCAGCGCGGACTGCCCGGCGCCGACGACGATCAGCTCCTTGCCGGCGAAGCGGGTGAGGTCGTGGTGCTGCGAGCTGTGCGACACCGGGCCCGTCGGGGCGGGGCCCTCCGCCGCGGCGGCGGCCAGCTCCGGGGGCAGATGGGACAGGCCCGACAGTCCCGTGGCGATCACGACCGCGCGGGCCGGGAACAACTCGCCCGAGTTCAGCTTGACGTCGAAACCGCCGCCCAAGCGCCGGTCGACCGAGACGACCCGGACCCGCTCCAGGTCCGGCACCAGCTCCCGCTGGAACCACTCACCGTAGGAGATGAACGTCTCTACGGGGACGATGTCCTCGTCGGTGACCAGCCGGGGTATGCCCGCGGCGGCGCAGTAGTCGACCAGGGTGTGGCCGGGCCGTGGGGCGTCGATGGTGGAGGCCGCCGGGGTCGACTTGAGGAGCATTCCGGCAGGCATGTGGTCGCGCCAGCTCACCATGGGGTCGCCGAAGACGCGCACGGGGATGCCGCGCGCCCTGATGTGGGCAGCGGTGGACAGGCCGAAGGGCCCGGCACCGATGACTGCTACCGGTTGGATCACGAAGTCCCTCCCCAGGACGTGACGCCTACTTCGTGGCGCTGGTGGTGCCGCCGCGGCGGTTGGTCCGCCACAGCTGATAGAGGTGCTTGGCGCCCGGCCGGACGAAGCGCGCGAGCATCGTGAGGAACGGCAGCGGGTCGTCACCCGCGAACCAGGCCAGCTCCGTACCGCTCGGCCGGTTGGGCGCATGCGGCGTCGTGTAGCCGCTGCGGCGGTAGGCGAGGAGGGCGGGCAGGTCGATGTTCTCCACCACGTACCGGCGACCGGCGCGCTGCTCCCCCGCCGGTACGCGACGGCCGGTCAGGTCCAGGTGCATGGCGCGTACGACGTCCACCCCCGACTCGCTCTCGAAGAGCCGGAACTGGGCGCCCACACGGGGGTTGAAGTCGAGGAGTTTGTAGCGTCCGTCGCGCCGGTCGAAGCGCAGGTCGAGGTCGACGATGCCGCTGAAGCCGATCTGCTTGATGAAACGCGCGGCGAGGTCGGCGAGTTCCGGGTTGTCGACGACGTACGCGTGCGCCGTCATGCCCGCGTGCGGCGGCCACGAACGCACCTTGACGCCCGTGAACAGGGCGAGCGGCGTGGAGTCCGCGGCGAAGCAGGCGTGCACGATCCAGTCCTCGGCTTCCTCGCGCGGCAGATACTCCTGGAGGATGACGCCCGGGTGCTCACCCCAGTCACGCGCAAGGGCGAGCAGACCGGCTCGGGTGGCGATCTTCGTCGTGCCGTTCACGGCGGGTCGTCTGCGCCGTACGAACGCCTCGCGGTTCTTGGCCACCACCGGGAAGCGGGCCTTGTCGGCGAACTCCACGATCTCGTCGTACGACCGTGGGAAGGCCGCCACCGGGCTGGATACCCCGTGCGCCACGCACAGTTCGTGCAGCCCCTGCTTGCTGGCCAGGCGGCGGGGCAGGCCGGGCTCGACACGCGGGAAGAGGAACCGGTCGGCCAGCGCGTCCTGGTGCTCGGCGATCAGGACGGCCGCCTCCTCGTCGGTGGGAATGAGGACGGCGGGCCGACCGATGCGCCGGCCGACCCGCAGCAGGCCCTCCACCAGGTAAGCCGGTTCCTCCGCGCCGCTCGTCGGCCAGACGAAGGCGCGCTCCAGATAGCGGGAGGAGGCCGCGGGCGTGTAACGGTCCTCGGTGATCGCATACATGGGGACGCCCAGTCGGCCCAGGCTGCGGATCGCTCCGACGCCGCCGTGGTGCAAGGGGTAGTCGCCGAACTTGACGATCAGGCCGGGCACTTCACGGTCCGCCCGGAAAGGCACGCTGACGGCATTCCTGGCCACGGGTCCCCCCACGTGTCCCCTCCGGACCGGACCCACCCCGTCCGTGTCCCTCAAAGGACGCTAAGCCGGAATTGCACCCTCCGACAACAGGGCCTATTTGGACATTGCGAACTCTTTAGACACTGCCCAGGGAGGCAACTCACCCGTAACGTGTGCCGCGACCCATGGAACGCATGGCCATGCACGGCACGGATGAGAGCGAGGCGGCACCCATGTCCCCCTTCGACGTCCCCGAGAGCGATCCCTTCGGTCCGCACAACCTTCCGTATGGCGTGTTCTCGCCCGTCGGCAGCCAGGAGCGGCGGGTCGGTGTCCGGCTCGGCGACCATGTGCTCGACGCGGGTGCCGCAGCCGCCGCGCTCGGCTCGCCGTATGTCTCCCTGCTCGCGCGGCCCACCCTCGGCCCACTGCTCGCGGCGGGTCGCACGGCCTGGTCGGACGTGCGGCGCGCGCTGACGGCGTGGCTGACGGTCCCCTCGCACCGGGAGACGATCGAACCGCTCTTCCACCCCCTGTCGTCGGTGACACTGCACCTTCCCTTCGAGGTCGCCGACTACGTCGACTTCTACTCCTCCGAACACCACGCCCGAAACGTCGGCCGGATCTTCCGCCCCGACGCCGCGGACTCGCTGCCCCCGAACTGGATGCACCTGCCGATCGGCTACCACGGCCGCTCCGGCACGGTCGTGGTGTCCGGCACCGATGTCGTGCGGCCGTCGGGCCAGCGCAAGGCCCCGGCCGACCCGGCACCGGTCTTCGGTCCCTCGATCCGGCTGGACATCGAGGCCGAGGTCGGTTTCGTGGTCGGTGTGCCGTCCGCGCAGGGCGAACCGGTGGCGCTCGGCGACTTCCGGGAGCACGTCTTCGGGCTGTGCCTCCTCAACGACTGGTCCGCGCGGGACATCCAGGCATGGGAGTACGTCCCCCTCGGTCCGTTCCTCGGCAAGTCCTTCGCCACCTCCGTGTCGGCGTGGATCACCCCGCTGGAGGCCCTGGAGGACGCCCGGGTGGCACCGCCGCCGCGGACCCACCCCCTGTTGCCCTACCTCGACGACTCCGGCTCCGGCGACGAGCCCGGCGGCTACGACCTGCGGATCACCGTCGCCGTCAACGGTCATGTGGTCGCCGAGCCGCCGTTCTCCACCATGTACTGGACCGCTGCGCAGCAGTTGGCGCACCTGACGGTGAACGGCGCCTCGCTGCGCACCGGCGACCTGTACGGGTCGGGAACGGTGAGCGGGCCGGAGCCGGACCAGCGCGGCTCGCTCCTCGAACTGACCTGGAACGGACGGGATCCGCTCGAACTCCCCGACGGCAAGCGGGCCTTCCTGGAGGACGGGGACGTGGTGACGCTGTCGGCCTGGGCGCCGGGCCCCGGCGGGGCCCGGGTGGGACTGGGCGACGTCACCGGCCGAATCGTCGCGCGCGTCTGACGCGCGCGTCTGACCTGCGCTCCACCCGATATCGGCCGTCCCATCCCGTCCCGTCCCGGCGGCCTGCGGCCGGGCGGGGGCCGGGCAGGGGCCGGCCCGGGCCCGGTTCGGCCGCGACTCCTTACCCCTGCCGCCCGTCGCCGTCATACTGGCGGGCGAGACACCGCACCACCCGATGCACCGACTTCCGCGCACCACCCGACACCCGCCCTTCCTCCGACCAGGACCGGAGCCCCCTGGCATGACCGTCTGCCTGCTCCTGCTGAGCGTCGTCGCCCTGGCGACCGCCGGGCCGGCGCCCCGCGCGCTGACCCGGGCCGTCTGGCCCGAGCGGGAACCCGTGGTCGCGCTGTGGGTGTGGCAGTGTCTGGTCGCCACCGTGCTGCTGTGCTGCCTGGCCGCGCTGACCCTGGGTGCCGCCGCCGTCTTCCACACCGTGCGCGACCAGGTCTTCGCCCCCGCTCCACCGGCCGTCACCGCCGCCTACGACCTCTCCACCGCCCCCGTCTGGGCCGTCGCCCTCACCGTGCTGCTGGCGTGCGGTGCCGCATGGACGACGGCGATGCTCGCCCGCGAGTTGGCCGAGGCGCGCCGACGCCGCGGCCAGACCCGCGCGCACCTGCGCGAACGCGCCCCCGATCTGCCGACGGGGCTACCCACGGCGCGCGGGCCCATGCTGGTGCTGGAGGACGAGTACCCCGACGCCTGGTGGATGCCGGGCCATCCGCCGCAGCTGGTCGTCACCACCGGTGCGCTGCACCGTCTCACCGACCACCAGCTGGACGCCGTCCTCACCCACGAGCGCGGCCACGCCCGCGCCCACCACGGCTGGCTGCTGCACCTGTCCAGCGCGCTGGCCACCGGCTTTCCCCGGGTCCCGCTGTTCGCCCACTTCTGCGACCAGACCCACCGGCTGGTCGAGCTGGCCGCCGACGACACCGCGTCGCGCCGCTGCGGCCACCTCACCACGGCCCTCGCCCTGATCGAACTGAACCAGCACCGCGGGGTCCTGTCCTGCGCCTCCAGCCGACGCCTGCTGGGTGAGCGCGTGGACCGCCTGTTGGAGCCCCCGCCCCGGCTGCTGCGCAGGCACCGGGCCCTGACGACGACGGTGGCCGCGCTGGTGCCCCTGCTGCCGCTGCTGATCACCTTCGCCCCGGGGCTGACCGCCCTGTCCTGACGCGTCCTCGATCCATGGCCTGGACTGTGGGCCCGGGCAGCGTCTCCGGCGTCGGCGCGGCCTCCGGCCCCGGAGCATCCGCATCAGCGGCGGATGGCGGCTACCGCCGCCCGAGGCCCTACACCCAGTCGTCCGGCTCGGGTTCGGGCTCGGCATCCTGGTCGGGCCAGCCGCCGTCGTCCGTCGCCACACCACCCGCCACACCACCCGCCGCGGCCGGGGGCGCAGCGGAGGGCGCGGTGGCGCTCGGGTCGGCCGCGGTCGCAGCGCCGAGCGAGGACAGCACCCCGATCACGCCCTCCCCGTAGGTCGCCAGTTTCTTCTCGCCGACGCCGCTCACCGTGCCGAGGTCCCGCACCGAGCCGGGCCATCTGGTGATGATCTCCCGCAGGGTCGCGTCATGGAAGATGACATAGGCCGGAACGCCCTGCTCACGGGCCTGCTCGGCGCGCCAGGCACGCAGCGCCTCGAAGGCGGGGAGCAGTTCCTCGGGCAGCTCGGCCGCGGCCGCCCTGGGCTTGCGGTCGCCCCGGCCGGACGCGGAAGACGTCGTGCGCGCCGCGGCCTGCTTCTTCGGCTCCTTGCGCAGCGGCACCGCCCGGTCACCCCGCAACACCGAGCCGCTCCCCTCGGACAGCACCAGCGTGCCGTACTCCCCCTCGACCGCGAGCAGCCCCTGGGCCAGCAGCTGCCGGACGACACCCCGCCACTCGCCCTCGGTCAGCTCCTCTCCGATGCCGAAGACGGACAGCTGATCGTGGTCGAACTGGATCACCTTCGCCGTGCGCTTGCCGAGCAGGATGTCCACGATCTGCACTGCGCCGAACTTCTGCCCGCGCTCCCGCTGCAGCCGCACGATCGTCGACAGCACCTTCTGGGCGGCGACCGTACCGTCCCAGGTCTCGGGTGGGGTGCGGCAGGTGTCGCAGTTGCCGCAGCCCGCCGGATCGGGATCCTGGCCGAAGTAGACGAGCAGCTGGCCGCGGCGGCAGGTGGCCGTCTCGCACAGCGCGAGCATCGACTCCAGGTGGGCGGCGGCCCGGCGGCGGAACGCCTCGTCGCCCTCGCCGGACTGGACCAGCTTGCGCTGCTGTATGACGTCGTTGAGCCCGTAGGCCATCCAGGCCGTGGAGGGGAGCCCGTCGCGACCCGCGCGGCCCGTCTCCTGGTAGTAGCCCTCGATGGACTTGGGCAGGTCGAGATGGGCGACGAACCGCACGTCCGGCTTGTCGATGCCCATACCGAAGGCGATGGTCGCCACCACGACCAGGCCGTCCTCCCGCAGGAACCGGGACTGGTGCGCCGCGCGCGTGCCCGCGTCCAGGCCCGCGTGGTAAGGCACCGCCTCGACGCCGTTGCGGCTCAGGAACTCGGCCGTCTTCTCCACCGAGTTGCGCGACAGGCAGTACACGATGCCCGCGTCCCCCGCGTGCTCCTCGCGCAGGAAGGCGAGCAGTTGCTTCTTGGGGTCGGCCTTGGGCACGATCCGGTACTGGATGTTGGGCCGGTCGAAGCTGGCCACGAAGTGCCGGGCCGACGGCATGTTCAGCCGACGGGTGATCTCCTCGTGGGTGGCGCGCGTGGCCGTCGCGGTCAGCGCGATCCGCGGGACGTCCGGCCAGCGCTCGCCGAGCAGGGACAGGGCGAGGTAGTCGGGCCGGAAGTCGTGGCCCCACTGGGACACACAGTGCGCCTCGTCGATCGCGAAGACGGAGATCTTGCCGCGGGAGAGCAGGTCGAGGGTGGAGTCCAGGCGCAGCCGCTCCGGGGCGAGGTACAGCAGGTCCAGCTCACCCGCCAGGAACTCCGCCTCGACCATGCGCCGCTCGTCGAAGTCCTGTGTGGAGTTGACGAACCCCGCGCGCACACCGAGCGCGCGCAGCGCGTCCACCTGGTCCTGCATCAGCGCGATCAGCGGCGAGACCACGACGCCCGTACCGGGTCTGACCAGGGCCGGGATCTGGTAGCACAGCGACTTGCCGCCGCCGGTCGGCATGAGGACGACCGCGTCGCCGCCCGCCACCGCATGCTCGATGATCGCTTCCTGCTCGCCCCGGAACGCCTCGTATCCGAAGACCCGGTGCAGCGTGGCCAGCGCCTCGCTGTCGGTCACCCCTGGCATCTCGCTGATCCCGCCCGTCGCACCCATCGCCGTGTCCCCCGTACGTCGTCCCTCGACCACTGCCTCCACGATAGGGGCCCGGACCGACAGCCCCGGAGTTATCCACAGGCTCCGGCTTCACACTGCGTCATGGACACGACTGTCGTTCACACGTTTGCAGGAGACCTGCCCGTTTCCGGCCGATAGTCTGATTGAACCGGCGAGACTCCGTCCCATGGGAGCACTGATGAGCGTCGCACCGAAGGCGTCCGAGTCCAACTGGCCGATGCCGCCGGAGGGCGGCTGGACCGCCGACGACCTGGACCGGCTTCCGAATCTTCCTCCGCACACGGAATTGATCGACGGGAGCCTGGTCTTCGTGAGTCCGCAGACCATCTTTCACGAGCGTGCCATCGACTACTTCAAGTGGCAGCTCCAGTCTCTGGCGCCAGCGGATTTCGAGGTGTTCCGGGAGTTCACCATCGACATCGACCGGCAGAACCGTCCCGAACCGGACGTGGTCGTCGTGCGCGGGGACGTGGTCGAGGACGCGGACCAGACCCGCTTCCCGGTGGACGCAGTCGTCCTGGCCATCGAGGTCGTCTCCAACGACTCCGTCTCCCGCGACCGCGTGACCAAGCCCGTCAAGTACGCCCGGGCGAAGATCCCCCACTACTGGCGGGTCGAGAACGAACAGGGCCGTGCCGCCGTGCACGCCTTCGAACTGGAGCCGACGACCGGCACGTACACCAGCGTGGGGATCTTCCGCGAGCGGATGAAGATGGACGTTCCCTTCCCCGTGGACCTGGACCTCACCCAGATCAGGACGCGCCGCACCGCGCCGCAGTAGCCCGGCGCGAGACGGACGACGGCCCGGCACCGCGAGGCGGTGCCGGGCCGTCGTGTACCGCACGCGACGCGACGCGTCAGCGCACGAAGACGCCCGCCTGGTTCGCCAGGTCCAGGAAGTACTGCGGTGCCACGCCGAGCACCACCGTGACGGCGACGCCGATGCCGATCGCCGCCATCGTCAGCGGCGAGGGCACCGCGACGGTCGGGCCCTCCGGCCGGGGCTCGCTGAAGAACATCAGCACGATCACGCGGATGTAGAAGAACGCCGCGATAGCCGACGAGATCACACCGATGACCACCAGCGGAACCGCGCCGCCCTCCGCCGCCGCCTTGAACACGGCGAACTTCCCGGCGAACCCGGACGTCAGCGGAATGCCCGCGAAGGCCAGCAGGAACACCGCGAACACGGCCGCGACCAGCGGCGAACGCCGGCCGAGCCCGGCCCACCTGGACAGGTGCGTCGCCTCGCCGCCCGCATCGCGCACCAGGGTGACGACGGCGAACGCGCCGATCGTCACGAAGGAGTACGCGGCCAGGTAGAAGAGGACGGAGGAGACGCCGTCCTTCGACGTCGCGATGACACCGGCGAGGATGAAGCCCGCGTGCGCAATCGACGAATACGCCAGCAGCCGCTTGATGTCGGTCTGGGTGATCGCGACGATCGCGCCGCCCAGCATGGTGACGATCGCGACCGCCCACATGACCGGCCGCCAGTCCCAGCGCAGACCGGGCAGGACGACGTAGAGCAGGCGCAGCAGCGCGCCGAACGCCGCCACCTTGGTGGCCGCCGCCATGAAGCCGGTCACCGGGGTCGGTGCGCCCTGGTAGACGTCCGGCGTCCACATGTGGAACGGCACCGCGCCCACCTTGAACAGCAGGCCCATCACGACCATCGCGCCGCCGATCAGCAGCAGCGCGTCGTTGCCCATCGTGTTGGCCAGGACCGGGTCGACGCTGGTGACCGTGCCGTCGACGACCTGCGCGATCGTCGCGTACGACACCGAACCCGCGTAGCCGTACAGCAGCGCGATGCCGAACAGCGTGAACGCGGAGGCGAACGCGCCGAGCAGGAAGTACTTGACCGCGGCCTCCTGCGACATCAGGCGCTTGCGGCGGGCGAGCGCGCACAGCAGGTAGAGCGGGAGGGAGAAGACCTCCAGGGCGATGAACAGGGTCAGCAGGTCGTTCGCCGAGGGGAAGACCAGCATGCCGGCGACCGCGAACATCAGCAGCGGGAACACCTCGGTGGTGGTGAACCCGGCCTTCACGGCGGCCTTCTCACTGTCGCTGCCCGGCACGGACGCGGCCTGCGCGGCGAACGAGTCGACCCGGTTGCCGTGCGCCTCCGGGTCCAGGCGGCGCTCGGCGAAGGTGAACAGGCCGACCAGACCGGCCAGCAGGATGGTGCCCTGCAGGAACAGCGACGGCCCATCGACGGCGATCGCGCCCATCGCCGCGATGTGCGCCTTCGTCGTGCCGTACCCGTCGGCCGCGAGCGCGACCACCGCGGCGAAGGCGGCGCACAGCGCCACGACGGACACGAACACCTGGGCGTAGTAACGGGACCTGCGCGGCAGGAACGCCTCGATCAGCACCCCGACGATCGCCGCACCGACAATGATCAGGGTCGGCGACAGCTGTCCATACTCGATCTTCGGCGCGTCGATCTTCGAGATCGGGTCGGCCGCTGTTGTCCACAGGCTGTGGACGGCTACTGCGCTCACTTGGCCGCCTCCACCTCGGGCTTGGGGTCGGTCTTGTGTACGTCGGACATGGTCTGTTTGACCGCCGGATTGACGATGTCCGTGACGGGCTTCGGGTAGACGCCCAGGAAGATCAGCAGCACGACGAGCGGGGCCACCACCACGAGCTCACGCACCCGCAAGTCGGGCATCTTGGCAACCTCGGCCTTCACCGGGCCCGTCATCGTCCGCTGGTACAGCACGAGGGTGTAGAGCGCGGCGAGGACGATGCCGAAGGTGGCGATGATGCCGATCGCCGGATAGCGCGTGAACGTGCCGACCAGGACCAGGAACTCGCTCACGAAGGGCGCCAGGCCCGGCAGCGACAGGGTCGCCAGGCCGCCGATCAGGAACGTGCCCGCGAGCACGGGGGCCACCTTCTGGACCCCGCCGTAGTCCGCGATGAGCCGCGACCCGCGCCGGGAGATCAGGAAGCCCGCGACCAGCATCAGCGCGGCCGTGGAGATGCCGTGGTTGACCATGTACAGCGTGGCGCCGGACTGGCCCTGGCTGGTCATCGCGAAGATGCCCATGATGATGAAGCCGAAGTGCGAGATCGACGCGTAGGCCACCAGCCGCTTGATGTCGCGCTGGCCCACGGCGAGCAGCGCCCCGTAGATGATGCTGATCAGGGCCAGGACGAGGATGACCGGCGTCGCCCACTTGCTCGCCTCCGGGAACAGCTGGAGGCAGAAGCGGAGCATCGCGAAGGTGCCCACCTTGTCGACGACCGCGGTGATGAGAACGGCGACGGGTGCGGTGGCCTCTCCCATGGCGTTGGGCAGCCAGGTGTGCAGCGGCCACAGGGGCGCCTTCACCGCGAACGCGAAGAAGAAACCCAGGAACAGCCAGCGCTCGGTGCTGGTCGCCATGTGCAGCGAGCCGTTGGCCCGCGCCTGCGCGATCTCCTGGAGGCTGAAGTTCCCGGCGACCACGTAGAGCCCGATCACCGCGGCCAGCATGATCAGACCGCCGACCAGGTTGTAGAGCAGGAACTTCACCGCCGCGTACGACCGCTGCGTCGCCGCCGCCTTCTCGCCGTGCTCATGGGCACGGTCCCCGAAGCCACCGATGAGGAAGTACATCGGGATCAGCATGGCTTCGAAGAAGATGTAGAAGACAAAGACGTCGGTGGCCTCGAAGGAGATGATCACCATCGCCTCGACGGCCAGGATCAGGGCGAAGAAGCCCTGGGTCGGCCGCCAGTGATAGGGGCCGGTGTCCTTGGGGCCTCCCCTGCTCGAACGGAGTTGAGAGCTTGGGGAAGGGTCGGCGTCGTGCCAGCCCGCGAGGATGATGAACGGGATCAGCAGCGCGGTCAGCGCGATGAGAGCGACCGCGATGCCGTCCACGCCCAGCTCGTACCTGACCCCGAAGGCCGTGATCCAGGCGTGGGACTCGGTGAGCTGGTAGCGATCGCCGCCCGGGTCGAAGCGGACCAGGACGACGATCGCCAGGACGAGCGTGGCGAGCGAGACCAGCAGCGCCAGCCACTTGGCGGCGGTGCGCCGCGCGGCCGGTACGGCAGCCGTGGCGACCGCCCCGACGGCCGGGAGCACCGCCGTCGCTGTCAGCAGGGGAAAGGACATCGGTATCAGACCGCCCTCATCAGCAGGGTCGCGGCGACCAGGAGTGCCGCACCGCCGAACATCGAGACCGCGTAACTGCGCGCGAAGCCGTTCTGCAGTCGGCGCAGCCGCCCGGAGAGGCCGCCGAAGCCGGCCGCAGTGCCGTTGACGACCCCGTCGACCAGGGTGTGGTCGACGTACACCAGCGAGCGGGTCAGGTGCTCTCCGCCGCGGACCAGGACGACGTGGTTGAAGTCGTCCTGGAGCAGGTCGCGCCGGGCGGCCCGGGTGAGCAGCGAGCCGCGCGGGGCGACCACCGGGACCGGACGGCGGCCGTACTGCGCGTAGGCGATCGCGACGCCGATCACCAGCACCACGATCGTGGAGAGGGTGACGGTGAGGGCGCTGACCGGCGAATCACCGTGCGCGTGGCCGGTGACGGGCTCCAGCCAGTGCAGGAACCGGTCGCCGATGCTGAAGGCCGCGCCGCAGAAGACCGAGCCGACGGCCAGCACGATCATCGGGATCGTCATGACCCCGGGCGACTCGTGCGGGTGCGGTCCGTTACCGTTCTCGTCGGACTGCCAGCGCTTCTCCCCGAAGAACGTCATCAGCATCACGCGGGTCATGTAGTACGCGGTGATGGCCGCGCCGAGCAGGGCCGCACCGCCGAGGATCCAGCCCTCGGTGCCGCCCTTGGCGAAGGCCGCCTCGATGATCTTGTCCTTGGAGAAGAAGCCGGACAGGCCCGGGAATCCGATGATGGCGAGGTAGCCGAGGCCGAAGGTGATGAAGGTGACCGGCATGTACGTCCGCAGACCGCCGTACTTCCTCATGTCGACCTCGTCGTTCATGCCGTGCATGACCGAACCGGCGCCGAGGAACAGCCCGGCCTTGAAGAAGCCGTGCGTCACCAGGTGCATGATCGCGAAGACGTAGCCGATCGGGCCGAGGCCCGCCGCCAGCACCATGTAGCCGATCTGCGACATCGTCGAACCGGCCAGCGCCTTCTTGATGTCGTCCTTCGCGCAACCGACGATCGCTCCGAACAGCAGCGTGACGGCGCCGACGACGGTGACGACGAGTTGCGCGTCCGGCGCGGCGTTGAAGATCGCCGCCGAGCGGACGATCAGATACACGCCGGCGGTCACCATGGTCGCCGCGTGGATGAGGGCCGAGACCGGGGTCGGGCCCTCCATCGCGTCCCCGAGCCAGGACTGCAGCGGCACCTGGGCGGACTTGCCGCACGCGGCGAGCAGCAGCATCAGGGCGATCGCGGTGAGCTTGCCCTCGGTGGCGCCGCCCGCCAGACCGGGTTCGGCGTGGGTGCCGAGCAGCGGGCCGAAGGCGAAGGTGCCGAAGGTGGCGAACATCAGCATGATCGCGATCGACAGGCCCATGTCGCCGACGCGGTTGACCAGGAATGCCTTCTTCGCCGCGGTCGCCGCGCTGGGCTTGTGCTGCCAGAAGCCGATCAGCAGGTAGGAGGCGAGACCGACGCCCTCCCAGCCGACGTACAGCAGCAGGTAGTTGTCGGCGAGGACGAGCAGCAGCATCGCCGCGAGGAACAGGTTCAGATAGCCGAAGAAGCGGCGGCGCCGCTCGTCGTGCTCCATGTACCCGACCGAGTACAGGTGGATCAGCGAGCCGACGCCCGTGATCAGCAGGACGAACGTCATCGACAGCTGGTCGAGGCGGAAGGCGACGTCCGCCTGGAAGCCCTCGACCGGGATCCAGCTGTACAGGTGCTGGGTGAGCGTGCGGTGTTCGGCGTCCTTGCCGAGCAGGTCGGCGAAGAGGACCACGCCGATCACGAAGGAGGCCGCCGACAGGAGCGTACCGACCCAGTGGCCGACGGCGTCCAGGCGCCGGCCGCCGACCAGCAGGACGGCCGCTCCGAGCAGGGGCGCCGCGATCAGCAGCGCAATCAGGTTCTCTGCGTTCATACGGTCCAGCGCCCCTTACAGCTTCATCAGGCTGGCGTCGTCGACCGAGGCCGAGTGGCGGGTACGGAACAGCGACACGATGATCGCGAGCCCGACCACGACCTCCGCGGCGGCGACGACCATCGTGAAGAAGGCGATGATCTGGCCGTCGAGATTGCCGTGCATCCGGGAGAAGGTGACGAACGCCAGGTTGCACGCGTTGAGCATCAGCTCGATGCACATGAACACGACGATCGCGTTGCGCCTGATGAGCACGCCCGTGGCGCCGATCGTGAACAACAGGGCGGCGAGATAGAGGTAGTTGACGGGGTTCACTTCGACGCCTCCTTCGACCGCCTGGAGTTCGACGGCTCGCTCTCGGTGCGCTCCAGCCGCTCCTCGGCGCGCTGCTCCAGGGCGCGCAGGTCGCCCAGCGCCTCCGCCGACACATCACGGATCTGGCCGCGCTCGCGCAGCGTCTTGTTGACCGTCAGCTCGGACGGGGTGCCGTCGGGCAGCAGTCCCGCGATGTCCACCGCGTTGTGCCGGGCGTAGACACCGGGGGCCGGCAGCGGCGGCACGTGCGCTCCCTCGCGCACCCGCTGCTCGGCCAGCTCGCGCTGGGTCTTGGCCCGCTCGGTGCGCTCCCGGTGGGTGAGCACCATGGCGCCGACGGTGGCCGTGATGAGCAGCGCGCCGGTGATTTCGAAGGCGAAGACGTACTTGGTGAAGATGAGGGAGGCGAGGCCCTCCACATTGCCGTTCGCGTTCGCCCTGCCGGTGCCGTTGAACTGCTTCAGGGAGGCGTTCGCGATGCCCGCGAACAGCAGGATGCCGAAGCCGGTCCCGCACAGGAGGGCCAGCCAGCGCTGTCCCTTGATGGTCTCCTTCAGGGAGTCCGCCGCGGTCACGCCGACGAGCATCACCACGAACAGGAACAGCATCATGATCGCGCCGGTGTAGACGATGATCTGCACGATGCCCAGGAAGTAGGCGCCGTTGGCGAGGTAGAACACCGCCAGGACGATCATGGTTCCGGCGAGGCAGAGCGCGCTGTGCACGGCCCTCTTCATGAAGACGGTGCCCAGGGCGCCGAGCACGGCGACGGTGCCGAGCACCCAGAACTGGAATGCCTCCCCGGTGGAGGTGGTGTACGCGGCGAGTTGGGCGGTCATGCCTCCACCTCCTCGTCCTCGGGCTTCTCGCCCTTGGAGACGGCGACCTGGCGCTCGGTGCCCGGCGCGGCCTCGGTGACGAGCCCGCGGTAGTAGTCCTGTTCGTCCATGCCCGGGAAGATCGCGTGCGGGGTGTCGACCATGCCCTCGTCGAGACCGGCGAGCAGCTGCTCCTTGGTGTAGATGAGGTTGGCCCGGCTGGAGTCGGCCAGTTCGAACTCGTTGGTCATGGTGAGCGCGCGGGTGGGGCACGCCTCGATGCACAGACCGCACAGGATGCAGCGGGCGTAGTTGATCTGGTAGACACGGCCGTACCGCTCGCCCGGCGAGTAGCGCTCCTCGTCGGTGTTGTCGGCGCCCTCCACGTAGATGGCGTCGGCGGGGCAGGCCCAGGCGCACAGCTCGCAGCCGACGCACTTCTCCAGGCCGTCCGGATGACGGTTGAGCTGGTGCCGTCCGTGGAACCGCGGGGCCGTGGTCTTCTTCTGCTCCGGGTACTGCTCGGTCAGCCGCTTCTTGAACATGGCCTTGAAGGTCACGCCGAAGCCGGCCACGGGGTTAAGGAAACCGGGCTCGGTCTCCTTGGGCTCCTCAGCCATCGGACGCCTCCTTTCCATCCGAAGATCCGTCCGAAGATCCGTCACTGACAGTGTCCGCCCCGCCACTGACAATCAGCTCCCGCTCACGGCGCGGGCGGCGCCTCGGCACCGGTGGCAGTTCCTGTCCGGGCAGCGGCGGCACCGGGAATCCGCCCGCCATCGGGTCGAATACCGGTTCCCCGTCCGGCTGCTCGGCCGCCTTCGCCTTCTCCATGAACATGTCGAAGACGAAGGACAGGATCAGCAGGGTGAGGACGGCGCCGCCCACGTAGAGGACGATGTCGGTGAAGTTGTAGTTCTCGTTGCGCAGGGCCCGCACGGAGGCGACGAGCATCAGCCACACCACGGAGACCGGGATGAGGACCTTCCAGCCGAGCTTCATCAACTGGTCGTAGCGGACGCGCGGGAGCGTGCCGCGCAGCCAGATGAAGAAGAACAGCAGCAACTGGACCTTGACGACGAACCAGAGCATCGGCCACCAGCCGTGGTTCGCGCCCTCCCAGAACGTGCTGATCGGCCACGGGGCCCGCCAGCCACCGAGGAAGAGCGTGGTCGCCACGGCGGAGACCGTCACCATGTTCACGTACTCGGCGAGCATGAACATCGCGAACTTGATCGACGAGTACTCGGTGTTGAAGCCGCCCACCAGGTCGCCCTCGGACTCCGGCATGTCGAAGGGGGCGCGGTTGGTCTCGCCGACCATCGTGACGATGTAGAGGATGAAGGAGACCGGCAGCAGCACGATGTACCACTGGTCGTGCTGCCGTTCGACGATCGTCGACGTCGACATCGACCCCGAGTAGAGGAACACCGAGGCGAACGCCGCGCCCATGGCGATCTCGTAGGAGATCATCTGCGCGCAGGAGCGCAGGCCGCCGAGGAGCGGGTAGGTCGATCCGGAGCTCCAGCCGGCGAGGACGATGCCGTAGATGCCGACCGAGGCGACCGCGAGGATGAAGAGCATCGCGATCGGCAGGTCGGTGAGCTGCATCGTGGTGCGCCGGCCGAAGATCGAGATCTCGTTGCCGGCCGGGCCGAAGGGGATCACCGCGATCGCCATGAACGCCGGAATGGCGGCGACGATCGGCGCGAGGACGTAGACCACCTTGTCCGCGCGTTTGACGACGACGTCCTCCTTGAGCATGAGCTTGATGCCGTCGGCGAGCGACTGGAGCATGCCCCAGGGGCCGTGCCGGTTGGGGCCGATGCGCAACTGCATCCAGGCGACGACCTTGCGCTCCCACACGATGGAGAACAGCACGGTCACCATCAGGAAGGCGAAGCAGAACACCGCCTTGACGACGATCAGCCACCAGGGGTCGGTGCCGAACATCGAAAGGTCTTCAGCGGCGAAGTAGGGGCTCATGCCTCCACCTCCTTGGGGGCCTGGTCGGCGGGCGTCGCCGGGCCGATGCGAACGAGGGAGCCGGGCTGGGCCCCGGTGTCGGAGGCGACGCCGCCGCCCACGGAGTTCAGCGGGAGCCACACCACCCGGTCGGGCATCTCGGTGACCTGGAGCGGGAGTGCGACGGCTCCGGCGGGACCGGTCACGGTGAGCAGGCCACCGTCCGCGACGCCCGCCTGGGCGGCCGTCGCGGCCGACACGCGTACGCGTGCCGCGTGCCGGGTTCCGGCCAGTGCCTCGTCGCCCTGCTGGAGGGCACCCTGGTCGAGCAGCAGCCGGTGCCCGGCGAGCAGGGCCTCACCGGCGGCCGGACGCAGCGGCGTGACCGCCGTCTCCAGCGGCTCGGCGGCCCGCGGCCCGTCCCAGGCGCCGAGCCGGTCCAGTTCCGTGCGCGTGGTGCGCAGATCCGGCAGGCCCAGGTGGACGTCCATGGCGTCGGCCAGCATCTGCAGCACGCGCGCGTCGGTCGGCGGCAGCCGCCGGGTCATCTGGTCGGGCTTGAGCGCGGCCTCGAAGAAACGGACCCGGCCCTCCCAGTTGAGGAAGGTGCCCGCCTTCTCGGCGACCGCGGCGACCGGGAGGACGACGTCGGCGTGCTCGCTGACCTCGCTGGGCCGCAGCTCCAGCGACACCACGAAGCCGACCTCGGACAGTGCCGCACGCGCGCGTGCCGGGTCGGGCAGATCGGCGATCTCCACGCCCGCGACGAGCAGCGCCTGCAGTTCGCCGTTCGCGGCGGCCGCCACGATCTCACCGGTGTCGCGGCCGTAGCGGTCGGGGAGTTCGGACAGGCCCCAGGCCGCCGCGACCTCCTCACGCGCGCGCGGGTCGGTCGCCGGGCGTCCGCCCGGCAGCAGCGCCGGCAGCGCGCCCGCCTCGATCGCCCCGCGCTCCCCGGCCCGGCGCGGGATCCACACCAGCTGGGCGCCGGTCGCGGATGCGGCCCGCACGGCGGCGGTGAGTCCGCCGGCGACCCCGGCCAGCCGCTCACCGACGACGATCACCGCGCCCTCGGCGCGCAGCGCCTCGGCCGCCCCGGTCCCGGCCCCTTCCAGGCCGAAGCCGCTGGCGAGCGCGTCCAGCCATTCGGTCTCGGTGCCCGGAGCCGCGGCCAGCAGCGTGCCGCCGGTCTTGTCCAGGCCCCGGGTGGCGTGGGTGGCCAGCGAGAACACCTGCTGCTTGTGCTTGCGCCACGCCTTGCGCAGCCGCAAGAAGACGCCGGGCGCCTCCTCCTCCGACTCGAACCCGACCAGCAGGACGGCGGGCGCCTTCTCCAGCGAGCGGTACGTGACACCCGTACCGTCGAGATCACGGCCGCGGCCGGCGACCCGCGAGGCCAGGAAGTCGGTCTCCTCGCTGCTGTGCACGCGCGCGCGGAAGTCGATGTCGTTGGTGTCGAGCGCCACGCGCGCGAACTTGCTGTAGGCGTACGCGTCCTCGACGGTCAGCCGACCGCCGGTGAGGACGCCGGTCCTGCCGCGCGACGCCAGCAGCCCCTGGGCGGCGATCTGCAGGGCGTCCGGCCAGGACGCCGGTTCCAGCTCGCCCCCCGCGGTGCGCACCAAGGGGGTGTCCAGCCGGTCCTTCAACTGGGCGTACCGGAAGGCGAACCGCCCCTTGTCGCAGATCCACTCCTCGTTGACCTCGGGGTCGTCGGCGGCGAGCCGCCGCATCACCTTGCCGCGCCGGTGGTCCGTGCGGGTCGCGCAGCCGCCGGAACAGTGCTCGCACACCGACGGCGAGGACACCAGGTCGAACGGGCGGGAGCGGAACCGGTAGGCCGCCGATGTGAGCGCGCCGACCGGGCAGATCTGGATGGTGTTCCCGGAGAAGTACGACTCGAAGGGGTCGCCCTCGCCGGTGCCGACCTGCTGGAGCGCGCCCCGCTCGATCAGCTCGATCATCGGGTCGCCCGCGATCTGGTTGGAGAACCGGGTGCAGCGGGCGCACAGCACGCACCGCTCACGGTCGAGCAGTACCTGTGTGGAGATGGGCACGGGCTTCTCGTAGGTCCGCTTGCGCCCCTCGAAGCGGGACTCGGCGTTGCCGTGCGACATCGCCTGGTTCTGCAGCGGGCACTCGCCGCCCTTGTCGCAGACCGGGCAGTCCAGCGGGTGGTTGATGAGCAGCAGCTCCATCACGCCGTGCTGGGCCTTCTCGGCGACCGGCGAGGTGAGCTGGGTCTTCACCACCATCCCGTCCGTGCAGGTGATCGTGCAGGACGCCATGGGCTTGCGCTGGCCCTCGACCTCCACGATGCACTGCCGGCAGGCGCCGGCCGGGTCGAGAAGGGGATGGTCGCAGAAGCGGGGGATCTCGATGCCGAGTTGCTCGGCGGCCCGGATGACCAGGGTGCCCTTGGGCACGCTGATCTCGATCCCGTCGATCGTCAGCGTGACGAGGTCTTCCGGCGGGACCGCCGTCTCTCCCCCGTCCGAGGGAGCGCTGGTGGTCACGGTCATGCGTTCACCTCCGGGCGGTCGGCCCAGGCCGTCGACTTGGCCGGGTCGAAGGGGCAGCCCCGGCCCGTGATGTGCTGCTCGTACTCCTCGCGGAAGTACTTGAGCGAGGAGAAGATCGGCGAGGCGGCGCCGTCGCCGAGGGCGCAGAAGGACTTGCCGTTGATGTTGTCGGCGATGTCGGCGAGCTTGTCGAGGTCGGTCATGGCGCCCTTGCCGGCCTCGATGTCCCGCAGCAACTGCACGAGCCAGTACGTTCCTTCGCGGCAGGGGGTGCACTTGCCGCAGGACTCGTGGGCGTAGAACTCGGTCCAGCGGGTCACCGCGCGCACGACGCAGGTCGTCTCGTCGAAGCACTGCAGGGCCTTGGTGCCGAGCATGGAACCCGCGGCGCCCACTCCTTCGTAATCGAGGGGGACGTCGAGGTGCTCGTCGGTGAACATCGGCGTGGAGGAGCCGCCCGGCGTCCAGAACTTGAGGCGGTGGCCGGGGCGCATCCCGCCGCTCATGTCGAGGAGCTGGCGCAGGGTGATGCCGAGCGGCGCCTCGTACTGGCCGGGGCTCGCGACGTGGCCGCTGAGCGAGTAGAGCGTGAAGCCGGGAGACTTCTCGCTGCCCATCGACCTGAACCATTCTTTGCCGTTGTTCAGGATGGCGGGAACTGACGCGATGGATTCGACGTTATTCACCACAGTCGGGCAGGCATAGAGCCCTTCGACAGCAGGGAAAGGGGGACGCAGCCGCGGTTGGCCGCGGCGGCCTTCGAGCGAGTCGAGCAGCGCGGTCTCCTCACCGCAGATGTACGCGCCGGCGCCGGCGTGCACGGTGAGGTCGAGGTCGAGTCCGCTGCCCAGGATGTTCTCGCCGAGGTAGCCGGCCGCGCGGGCCTCGCGCACGGCCTCGTGCAACCGCCGCAGAACGGGGACGACTTCACCACGCAGATAGATGAAGGCATGCGACGACCTGATGGCATAACACGCGATGACCATGCCCTCGATGAGGCTATGCGGGTTCGCGAAGAGGAGCGGGATGTCCTTGCACGTCCCGGGCTCCGATTCGTCGGCGTTGACAACTAGATAGTGCGGTTTTCCATCCCCCTGGGGAATGAACTGCCATTTCATTCCCGTCGGGAATCCCGCGCCGCCGCGCCCGCGCAGACCGGAGTCCTTGACGTACGCGATCAGGTCGTCCGGCGACATGGCGAGCGCCTTGCGCAGCCCCTCGTACCCCTCGTGCCTTCGGTACACGTCCAGCGTCCAGGACCTGTCCTCGTCCCAGAAGGCCGACAGTACGGGTGCGAGCAGCTTCTCTGGGCTGTGGTCCTTGAGTTCGGCTGCCAACGTCATCACTCCCCCTCCTCGGTGGCCTGGCCGGCGGGCGGCGTGTCCTGGGGTTCCTGGGCTCGCGGATGGACCACGCGCGCGGGTGCGGTCTCTCCCTTGGCCAGGCGGAGGCCCACCAGCGAGGCGGGTCCCGCGCTGCCGCTCTCCTCGACGGCCCCCGGCCGCTCGTCGGGGAAGCCGGCCAGGATGCGGGCGGTCTCCTTGAAGGTGCACAGGCGCGCCCCGCGCGTCGGCTCGACGGGGCGTCCCGCGCGGAGGTCGTCCACGAGGCGGGTGGCGCTCGTCGGCGTCTGGTTGTCGAAGAACTCCCAGTTGACCATCACGACCGGCGCGAAGTCGCAGGCCGCGTTGCACTCGATGTGTTCCAGGGTGACCTTGCCGTCGTCGGTGGTCTCGCCGTTGCCGACACCCAGGTGCTCCTGGAGCGTCTCGAAGATCGCGTCGCCGCCCATCACCGCGCACAGCGTGTTGGTGCACACGCCCACCTGGTAGTCACCGGACTGCTTGCGCCGGTACATGGTGTAGAAGGTGGCGACCGCGGTGACCTCGGCCGTGGTCAGGTCCAGCATGTCCGCGCAGAACTGCATCCCGGTGCGCGTGACGTGGCCCTCCTGCGACTGCACGAGGTGCAGCAGCGGCAGCAGGGCGGACCGGGAGTCGGGGTAGCGCGCGATGACCTGGCGCGCGTCGGCCTCCAGCCGGGCCCGTACGTCGTCCGGGTACGCGGGCGCGGGCAGCTCGGGCATGCCCAGGCTGACGCCCCGCTCCGAAGAAGAGGTGGTCACCGGTCGACGCCTCCCATCACGGGGTCGATGGACGCGACGGCGACGATCACGTCGGCGACCTGGCCGCCCTCGCACATCGCCGCCATGGCCTGAAGGTTGGTGAAGGACGGGTCGCGGAAGTGGACCCGGAAGGGGCGGGTGCCGCCGTCGGAGACGGCGTGCACCCCGAGCTCGCCCTTGGGTGACTCGACCGCCGTGTACGCCTGTCCCGGCGGGACGCGGAAGCCTTCCGTGACGAGCTTGAAGTGGTGGATCAGGGCCTCCATGGAGGTGCCCATGATCTTCTTGATGTGGTCGAGGGAGTTGCCGAGCCCGTCCGGTCCCAGGGCGAGCTGGGCGGGCCAGGCGATCTTCTTGTCGGCGACCATGACCGGTCCCGGCTGGAGCCGGTCCAGGCACTGCTCGACGATCCTGAGCGACTGGCGCATCTCCTCCAGGCGGACCAGGAAGCGCCCGTAGGCGTCGCAGCTGTCGGCGGTCGGGATGTCGAAGTCGTACGTCTCGTAGCCGCAGTACGGCTGCGCCTTGCGCAGGTCGTGCGGCAGGCCGGTGGAGCGCAGGATCGGGCCGGTGGCGCCGAGGGCCATGCAGCCGGCCAGGTCGAGGTAGCCGATGTCCTGCATACGAGCCTTGAAGATGGGGTTCCCGGTGGCGAGCTTGTCGTACTCCGGGAGGTTCTTCTTCATCTTCTTCACGAACTCGCGGATCTGGTCCACCGCGCCGGGCGGCAGGTCCTGGGCGAGTCCGCCGGGCCGGATGTACGCGTGGTTCATCCTGAGCCCCGTGATGAGCTCGTAGATGTCGAGAATCAGTTCACGATCACGGAATCCGTAGATCATGATCGTGGTGGCGCCCAGCTCCATGCCGCCGGTGGCGATGCACACCAGGTGCGAGGACATCCGGTTCAGCTCCATCAGGAGCACCCGGATGATCTCGGCCCGCTCGGTGATGTCGTCCTCGATGCCGAGCAGCTTCTCCACGGCAAGGCAGTAGGCGGTCTCGTTGAAGAAGGACGTCAGGTAGTCCATGCGCGTCACGAATGTGGTGCCCTGCGTCCACGTCCGGTATTCGAGGTTCTTCTCGATACCGGTGTGCAGGTAGCCGATGCCGCAGCGGGCCTCGGTGACCGTCTCGCCCTCGATCTCCAGGATCAGCCGGAGCACCCCGTGGGTGGAGGGGTGCTGGGGCCCCATGTTGACGACGATGCGTTCGTCGTCGGCGCGGGCCGCCGACTGGACGACCTCGTCCCAGTCGCCACCGGTGACCGTGTATACGGTGCCCTCGGTGGTCTCGCGCGCCGAAGCCGCCGACGCCGCGGATGCTGACTGCGTGCTCACGAGTAAGACCTCCGCTGGTCCGGAGCCGGGATCTGGGCGCCCTTGTACTCGACGGGGATGCCGCCGAGGGGGTAGTCCTTGCGCTGCGGATGGCCCGGCCAGTCGTCCGGCATCATGATCCGCGTCAGGGCCGGGTGCCCGTCGAAGACGATGCCGAAGAAGTCGTAGGTCTCGCGCTCGTGCCAGTCGTTGGTCGGATACACGGCGACCAGCGACGGGATGTGCGGCTCGCTGTCCGGGGCGCTGACTTCGAGGCGGACCAGCCGGTTGTGGGTGATCGAGCGCAGGTGGTAGACGGCGTGCAGCTCGCGGCCCTTGTCCTGCGGGTAGTGGACGCCGCTGACGCCGGTGCACAGTTCGAAGCGCAGCGCCGGGTCGTCGCGCAGGGTGCGGGCGACCTGGACGAGGTACTCGCGCTCGATGTGGAAGGTCAGCTCGCCGCGGTCGACGACCGTCTTCTCGACGGCGTTGTCCGGGACGAGTCCCTGCTCCTCCAGGGCGCCCTCGAGTTCGTCGGCGACCTCGTCGAACCAGCCCCCGTACGGGCGGGTGGCCGGTCCCGGGAGTCGGACCGAACGCACCAGACCGCCGTAGCCGGAGGTGTCACCGCCGTTGGTGGCGCCGAACATGCCGCGCTGGACGCGGATCTCCTCACCGCCCTCGCCGCGCCGGCCGGGGAGGTTGGAGGCGGCGAGGTCCTTCTCGGGGTTCACGCCGTTCGCGCCGGTGCCGTTCGCGCCGCTGGTGCCGTTCGCGTCGCTCATCGCAGCAGCCCCTTCATCTCGATCGTGGGCAGGGCCCTGAGCGCCGCCTCCTCCGCCTCGCGGGCCGCTTCCTCTGCGTTCACGCCCAGCTTGGAGGACTGGATCTTCTGGTGGAGCTTGAGGATCGCGTCCATCAGCATCTCGGGCCGGGGCGGGCAGCCGGGGAGATAGATGTCGACCGGGACGATGTGGTCGACGCCCTGGACGATCGCGTAGTTGTTGAACATGCCGCCCGAGGAGGCGCAGACGCCCATGGAGATCACCCACTTCGGGTTGGGCATCTGGTCGTAGACCTGGCGCAGCACCGGCGCCATCTTCTGGCTGACCCGGCCAGCGACGATCATCAGATCCGCCTGGCGCGGCGAGCCGCGGAAGACCTCCATGCCGAAGCGCGCCAGGTCGTAGCGGCCGGCGCCGGTCGTCATCATCTCGATGGCACAGCAGGCGAGGCCGAACGTCGCGGGGAAGACGGACGACTTGCGCACCCAGCCCGCGGCCTGCTCGACGGTGGTCAGCAGGAAACCGCTCGGCAGCTTTTCTTCGAGTCCCATGTCCTTAAGGCCCCTCAGTCCCATTCCAGGCCGCCGCGCCGCCATACGTACGCGTACGCGACGAAGACGGTGAGCACGAAGAGCAACATCTCCACGAGCCCGAAAACACCCAGGGCGTCGAAGGTGACGGCCCAGGGGTAGAGGAAGACGATCTCGATGTCGAAGACGATGAAGAGCATCGCCGTCAGGTAGTACTTGATCGGGAAGCGCCCGCCGCCGGCCGGCGTGGGGGTCGGCTCGATGCCGCACTCGTAGGCTTCGAGCTTGGCGCGGTTGTACCGCTTGGGCCCGATCAGCGTGGCCATGACCACGGAGAAGATCGCAAAGCCTGCCCCGAGGGCTCCCAGTACGAGGATGGGCGCATACGCGTTCACCGCTCCTCGCTCCTCTCAGTCGGCACTGACTGCTGGCGGTTGCATCGGGCTCACATCCGCCCCACCCGTCCCACGAGCCCCGCTCGTCCCGGGCGAAGATCGAGAACATGTGAAGCAGGTCACAAGCCCAACTGCCTCGCATCTTATGCCCGCCACTCTGTGATCTGCGACACGGGGTATTGCACGAGCTTTGTGATCTCCACCACCTGACGAAGGATCATGAAGTCGGATGAGCGGCGATCTTCGCACGCGAAGCGTTCGAGCGATCACCAAAGGTGACATTTTCGCTCGTCACCCCAGGCCGGAGCGGGCGTCTCAATATCAAGAGACTTCTCTTGCATGCAAATTGGTATTGGACCGGACGTACTGATAGAGGAGCGCATTCACACATCGGAGGGAGGGGTGGGACGCGATGTGGACGCGTGCACGCGTTCACGAAGTCGATGGGGCGCAAACCGGACAACGGACGCGACCACAGTGGTAACCGTTCCGTGACCTCCGCCACATCGATGAGAGTTGCCTGAGAGCGAGGCTTGGCCTTGGCCGAAACCGATGGTAGGCGCGGGGCAATTCGGGCGTATCAACGAAAGCCCATGATCATGGGCTTGATCACCTGCGTCCGCAATGTCCGTTACGGCGTCAATAAAGAACGACACGCCCGGGATTCGCCGTCACGATTGAGCAACTGTGGCGCAGCACACGTTTCTTGAAGATATGAAGGAGCCCCTGGTACCGCTAGTTCCCATGTCCCACACCGCTCACATACGCAGCCACCGGAAGCCCCGCCGCAGCGCGTCGACCATCGCGATGCGGGCCGGAGTTGCCGGTGGCGTCCTCGGCACCCTGGCAGTCGCCGGTGCGTCCGGTTCGGCGAGCGCCGCCGAACCCGTGACGCAGACCCTCGAACTGCCCACCCTGACGGCCGACATGGCCGTCCAGGTCGCCCAGTCCGCGGAGGTCACGCAGCAGGCCGCCGCGAACTACCAGCTCCAGGCCGAACGCGACGCAGCCGCCGCAAAGGCCGCGAAGGAGGCCAAGGCGGACCTGGCCGACGCCAAGAAGAAGGCGGCGGCGAAGAAGAAGGCCGAGGAGGCCGCCCGCAAGGCCGCGGCCGAGCGCGCCTCGCGCGCCGCCGAGCGGACCACCCTGAGCGCCTCCGCCTCTGCCTCCACCTCCTCCCCTGCCTCCAGCTCCAGCTCCGACTCCGGCTCGGGTGCCTCCGCGAGCGTCTCCACCGGCAGCTCCACGGCCACCGGTTCGGCCGCCACGGTCATCTCGTTCGTGAAGGCCCAGGTCGGCAAGGCATATGTCTCCGGCGCCACCGGCCCGTCCGCCTACGACTGCTCCGGGCTTGTGCAGACCGCCTTCAAGCAGGTGGGCATCAGCCTGCCGCGCGTCTCCCAGGACCAGTCGACCGCGGGCACCCAGGTCTCGCTGAGCAACCTGCAGCCGGGCGACATCCTGTACTGGGGCGGCGCGGGCAGCGCCTACCACGTGGGGGTGTACGTCGGAGACGGCATGTTCGTCGGCGCGCAGAACCCGTCCTCGGGCGTCGTCGAGAGGCCGCTGTCGTACGACCCGCCGTCCGGCGCGGTGCGGGTGCTCTGAGCGCACCGGCACCCGGAAGGGCCGCGGCCGCTCGGGGGCCGCGGCCGCTCCGCCTCATCCCAGGTCGAAGGTGTTGGGCAGGCCCAGCCGGTAGCGCACCTCGTCGACGCGCTTGAGGGGTTCCAGCTCCGGCGGGCGGAACAGCTCCCACAGCCGACAGCGCTCGGCGTCCGAATTGTCCGCATCCAGGAGCGCGTTGACGGCCCGTCGCGCCGACTCGTTGGCGCCCTCCATCGTCGCCAGGTCCACGTCCGTGCGGACATAGTCGCCCGCGAGGAAGAAGTTCGGCACGGCGGTCCTCGCCGACGGGCGGTTGTAGAGCGTGCCGGTGGGATGGATGAGCAGCTGCTCGCGGTTCTGCGGGTCGGGACCGCCCAGACCCGTCACCGCCGGGTCCATGAACCAGCCGAGCCGGTCCCCGTCCGTGAGCGTGGTCTTGCCCGAGTCGTTCAGCCCGCGAGACGATGGCCGACAGACAGTCGTGAGCCTGCCCGTCCCCGTAGTCGCGCGCGAAGTCCCGCTTGTCCCAGAACTGCGCCTGTCCGACGGCGGTCACCGCCCAGGGTGAGTCCATGCAGTTGATGTGCCCGTGCACGACGGGCGTCGGGGTACGCAGATAGAACATCACGCCGGTCATCCAGTCCGTCCTCAGCGCGTCGCACCGGCCCAGCTGGGGGTCGGCGGCGCGCAGGGCCCGTCCCCAGGTCGCGCGGGCGTGTTCGACGGGCAGCGCGCAGACGTAGTGGTCGGCGGTGACGGTGCGCTCCTCGCCGCCGTCCCGCGCTGCCAGCCGCACCCCGGTCACCCGGCCGCCCTCGTAGACCACCTCGCGCACCCGGGTGCCGAGCACGAAGTCGACGCCTCGGGAGCGCAGATACGTCTCCCAGGGGTCGATCCATGCCTCGCTCGTGGGGGCGTTGAGGACCCGGTCTACGTCGGCGTCGCCGTCCATGCCCCGGCCCAGCAGGCCCCACAGCAGCAGGGCCTCGATGATGACCCGGCCGACCGTGCGCGTGGAGGCGATCTCGGCGCGGGTGGCGACCAGGTTGCGGGTCTGGCCGATGCCGAGAAGCACCTGGTACTCGCGGCTCATCTCGCCGGCCCGGATGAAGTCCCACCACGGGACCTTCTCCCACTGGCCCTCGCGGCGGGCGTCGCAGCTGGTGAGGTGGACCAGGAGACGGCCGACGAAGTAGGCCGCCTCATGGGCGGGCAGGCGGGTGCCGAGGTCGAGGAGGGACAGGATCTGGTCGCGGATCCAGGACGGGGTGAGGTCGCCGGGCGCGGGCGGGGTGGTGATCCGGCGCAGCGGGAAGTGCAGGTCGGGGCGGCCCGCGCCGCGCGCGAAGAGCGCCTCCGTGCCACCGCGGAGGTTGTCGTGGACTCCGCCCGCGTTGCCGGGGAAGGGGATGCGGCGCATCGTGTCCGGCAGGTTCCGGTAGAAGCCGGGGAAGAACCGGAAGCCGTGCTCGCCGGGGAGCGGTCTGCGGCCGTCCGTGCCCGTGCCGGGGACGTCCATCGAGCGGGCCTTGCCGCCGAGGGCGTCGTAGTACTCGTAGACGGTGACCGCATAGCCGCGTTCGGCGAGTTCGTGGGCGGCGCTGAGGCCCGAGACGCCGCCGCCGAGAACGACGACCCGCTTGCCCGCGGCGCCGGGGGCCGCGACGGCGCGTCCCGCCGTCCCCAGGGCGGCGGCCGCTCCCCCGGCCGCCGTCCCGCCCGCGGCGGCCAGGAAGCGTCTGCGGGAGTGTCCGACGTGCCCCTCAAAGTGCTGGGCGTGTTCTGTTGTCATGAGAACCGGAGGGTAGGGAGGGGGCCCGCAAGCCGGAACCCCGCAGTCCCGTCACCCACAGCATCCTCACAAACACAGGGAGGCAACAGATGCCCAGCGTCTTCGTCCAGGGCAGGCCCGTCGACACCTATCCGCGGCTCGCGCCCGAGGCCGGGCGGGGTGCGGTCCGGCGGATCACCGAGGTCGGCGAGGAGGTCCTGCACAAGCCCTGCCGGGACATCACCGAGTTCGGGCCGGACCTCGCCGCGCTCATCGACGACATGTTCCTGACGATGTACGTAGCCGAGGGCGCCGGACTCGCGGCGAACCAAGTCGGCCTCGGTCTCCGGCTGTTCGTCTACGACTGCCCCGACGACGACGGTGTCCGGCATGTCGGGCACCTCGTCAACCCCGTGCCGGACCGCCTCGACCCGGCCGGGCGGCGGCTGCTCGACGAGGGCGAGGGCTGTCTGTCCGTGCCGGGCGCCGTGATGGAGATGCCGCGCCCGGACCGGGCCGTGGTGCGCGGCCTGGACCGGGACGGCCGCCCGCTCGTCATCGAGGGCACGGGGTACTTCGCGCGCTGCCTCGCCCACGAGACCGACCACCTGAACGGACATCTGTACCTGGACCGGCTCTCCCAGCGGGACCGCAGGGAGGCGCTGCGGCAGGTCGCGGACCGCCGGACGGAGGTGCTCGCCCGCCGGACCGCCCGCACCACGGCCTTCACCAGCTAGCCAGCCGGACGCCGGCCCGCACGAGCCGGCCGGACGCCCACCCGCACGAGTCGGCCGGGGCCCGGGGTCATGCCTTCGGCGCCACCTTGCTCAGCCCGTTGATGATCCGGTCCATCGCGTCGCCGCCCGTCGGGTCGGTGAGGTTGGCCAGGAGCTTCAGGGTGAACCTCATCAGGAGCGGGTGGGTCAGACCGCGCTGGGCGGCGATCTGCATGACCTTCGGGTTGCCGATGAGCTTCACGAAGGCACGGCCGAGCGTGTAGTAGCCGCCGTAGGTGTCCTTGAGGACGCGCGGGTAGCGCTGGAGCGCCAGTTCGCGCTGGCCGGGCGTGGCCCGCGCGTGCGCCTGGGCGATGACCTCGGCGGCGATCTGGCCGGATTCCATGGCGTAGGCGATGCCCTCGCCGTTGAAGGGGTTCACCAGGCCGCCGGCGTCGCCGACGAGCAGCAGGCCCTTGGTGTAGTGCGGCTGACGGTTGAAGGCCATGGGGAGCGCGGCGCCGCGGATCGGGCCGGTCATGTTCTCGGGGGTGTAGCCCCAGTCCTGCGGCATGGACGCGCACCATGCCTTGAGGATCTCGCGCCAGTCCAGGTCCTTGAAGGAGGCGGAGGTGTTGAGCACCCCCAGGCCGACGTTGGAGGTGCCGTCGCCCATACCGAAGATCCAGCCGTAGCCGGGCAGCAGCCGGTCCTGCGGGCCGCGCCGGTCCCACAGTTCCAGCCAGGACTCCAGGTAGTCGTCGTCGTGACGCGGGGAGGTGAAGTACGTACGGACCGCGACGCCCATCGGGCGGTCCTCGCGGCGGTGCAGGCCCATCGCGAGGGACAGCCGGGTGGAATTGCCGTCGGCGGCCACCACCAGGGGCGCGTGGAAGGTGACTTCCCGCTTCTCCTCGCCGAGCTTGGCCGTCACGCCGGCGATGCGGCCGGTGCGGTCGTCGACGATCGGGCCGGAGACATTGCAGCGCTCGTACAGCCGGGCGCCCGCCTTCTGCGCCTGGTGGGCCAGTTGCTCGTCGAAGTCGTCGCGTTTGCGGACCAGCCCGTAGTCGGGGAAGGAGGCGAGATCCGGCCAGTCCAGCTGGAGGCGGACCCCGCCGCCGATGATTCTGAGGCCCTTGTTGCGCAGCCAGCCCGCCTCCTCGGAGATGTCGATACCCATCGACACGAGCTGTTTGACGGCGCGCGGGGTGAGGCCGTCGCCGCAGACCTTCTCCCGTGGGAACTCGGTCTTCTCCAGCAGGAGTACGTCGAGTCCGGCCCTGGCGAGGTGGTACGCGGTCGTGGAGCCGGCTGGCCCCGCGCCGACGACGATCACATCGGCGGTGTTGTCGGAGAGGGGCTCGGTCACGGCGGGGTCTCCCCAAGGTTCGAAAGGTGCGTGCCGACCGGCACTGGACACGGGCAGTCTATTCAGCGGCTCTGATCACCCGGCTGAAGGGCTGCCCCGAGAACCGAACCCTCCCGTAGTAGGCAGTGGTACGGCGGTGGTACGGCAGTAGCAGGGCAGTAGTACGGCTGCGTGTGCCCGCCCATGCGAGCGGCTGTGGACGGCGGGGTGCCGAGGGTGGTGGCGAGAGTGGTGCCGAGGGTGGTGGCAATGGTCACCGCCCACAACGAGGCCCGCGCTGCCATTCCGACTCCATGACGGACGGTAGTCGTCTGTCACAGAAAGCCACCTCGCGCTTCCGGGTGGTCCGCGTCGGGGTTACCCTTCCAGTACCGCTGGGGGTGACATCTGTGCACATAACACCCAAAACACCCGAGGTGCGCGTCCCGCGCCTCGTCGGCCTGATGGCCGTGGACGCGCGCGAGCGGGCCCGGGCACAGGGCCTGTTCCTCAACGCGCCGGACCGACCGGATTTCCACCGCACGGTTGTCGACTACGTCGTGCGCCAGTACCCGCAGCCCGGTGCCGAGGTGCCGCGGGAGTCCATGGTGTACGTGTGGTTCGACCTCGGCGAGGGTGACGGTGGCGGTGGCGTCCGCGAACCACGCATTCCGAGACCGCCCGCGGGCGGGCTGCAACGGGAACTGAACGAACCGGGCGGCGCCTTCGAGATGACCAACCGGTAGCGGCGCCTGCGGGGTCAGGCCGCTTTGAAGCCCCGGTGCAGGGCCACCACGCCACCGGTGAGGTTGCGCCACGCCACCTTCGACCAGCCCGCCGCGCGCAGCCGCCCGGCCAGTCCTGCCTGGTCGGGCCAGGCGCGGATGGACTCGGCGAGGTAGACGTAGGCGTCCGGGCTGGAGGAGACCGCCCGCGCCACCGGCGGCAGGGCACGCATCAGGTACTCGGTGTAGACGGTCCGGAAGGGCGCCCACGTGGGATGCGAGAACTCGCAGATCACCACCCGCCCGCCGGGCCGGGTCACCCGGTGCATCTCGCGCAGCGCGGCGTCCGTGTCCTGCACATTGCGCAGCCCGAAGGAGATCGTCACGGCGTCGAAGGTGTCGTCCTTGAACGGCAGCCGCGTCGCGTCGCCCGCGGTGAAGGGCAGCCAGGCGTTGCGCTTTTTGCCGACCTGGAGCATCCCGAGGGAGAAGTCGCAGGGGACGACATAGGCGCCGGTCCGGGTGAAGGGCAGCGACGAGCTGGCCGTGCCCGCCGCGAGGTCCAGGACCTTCTGCGCGGGCCGCGCGTCGACCGCGCTCGCGACCTCCTTGCGCCAGCGCCGGTCCTGGCCGAGCGACAGGACGTCGTTCGTCAGGTCGTACCGTTCA
The DNA here is from genome assembly GCF_053601275.1 of Streptomyces sp. NPDC004752. Taxonomy (NCBI): domain Bacteria; kingdom Bacillati; phylum Actinomycetota; class Actinomycetes; order Kitasatosporales; family Streptomycetaceae; genus Streptomyces; species Streptomyces sp. NPDC004752. The sequence goes on from NZ_JBSGBN010000005.1 coordinate 79,764, forward strand.
GCCACCTCGTCGAACATCGAGGCGACTTCGTGCGGCTGCTTGTCCAGGGATGCGCGGGTCACCCGCCCATTGTGGCAGCAGGGGGTGTGCCGCCCGCGCGGCGCCCTCGGCGTCGTCACGGCATCGTCGCCGCATCGTCACGGCAGCAGCCTCGGCCGCTTCCGCGCCGCCACGTCCTCCACCCAGCCGCACAGCAGGACGAAGACCGCGAGGAGGAGCCAGCCGATGCCGAACAGGAACCACTGGCTGTCCAGCGGCAGATATCTCGCGAAGGCGGGCACGTCCCAGAACCGGTCGATCAGCGGCACGGCCAGGACGAGCGCGATCTCGTGCCAGAGGTAGATCGTCACCGCGCGGGCGTTGAAGACCGTCACGAGCCGGTCGGTCCGGCGCAGCCGGGTGAGCCGGGCGAAGTCGATCCGGAAGTACGCCTTCGCCCACATCAGCAGCGTGCCGAAACCGGCCGACCAGAAAGCCTGCGCGAGCGGGTTCTCGTCCAGGTCGTACGTGCCGAACTCGGCCTGGTGCGCGAAGGCGTACCAGGCGCCGTAGCCGAGCGCGGCGAGCGAGAGGGCGACGACCGCGACCGGCTTGATCCGCTGGAGCACCCCGTCGTGGTGCGCGAAGCCCAGGATCCAGCAGAACAGGTACGTCGACAGGTCCCACAGGGCGCTGCCCAGCCGGCCGTCCGGCGGCGACCAGAGGAAATTCAGCACACAGACGGGCGCGAGGGACAGTAGCAGCACGGGGACCGGCGCCCTGCGGAACAGCCACAGCAGGGCCGGGGAGAGCAGGACGAACCAGAGGTACGTCCGCAGGTACCAGAGGATCTCCCAGGTCTGCTCGGCCCACGCGTCGCCCGGCGGATCGCCGATCGGCACGATCCAGTAGACGATCTCCCGGCCCGGCAGCCAGCCGTGCACCAGCATCGCGAGGACGACGAAGAAGCCCCAGAACCAGAACGGCGGGAGGAGTCTGCGCAGCCGGCTTCGGAGCACCGTGAGCGCGGGCCGCTCCAGGGACCTGGCCATCAGCGTGCCGGCCAGGCCGAACATGATCCCCGTGACTCCTCCCCCTCGTAAACGAGGGGGCTTCTCGCTATGCCGGTGCGGCTTCGCGACGGACCAGCCCGGCCCGTAGAACGTTCAGGGCGCCTACCGTGTCCGCGTGCGCGGTGTGGCCGCACGAGACGCAGTGGAACTTCTCCTGTGTGGGCCGGTTCTCCTTGGCGGTGTGCCCGCATGCGGGGCACCGCCGGGAGGTGTTGCGGGGGTCCACGGCCATCACTTCCCGTCCGGCGCATTCTGCCTTGGCGGCGAGGATCTGGAGGAACACCCTCCATCCGGCATCAGCGATCGAGTGGTTGAGTCCGGCCTTCGCGCGGGCCCCGTTGGGCAGGAAGCCACCCGGCTGTTCCGGGTCGGGCTTCGGCGCCGGGGCCTTGCTCATGTTGCGGATCAGGAGGTCTTCGTGCGCGATGAAGTCGTGTTCCCGGACGAGGTGAAGCGCGGTCTTGTGTGCGTGATCCAGGCGTTGGCGGCGGACCTTGCGGTGCAGCCGGGCCACGGTCTCCACGGCCTTACGGCGGCGCTTGCTGCCCCGCTTGCACCGGGACAGGGCCTGCTGTGCGGCTTCGATCTTCGCGGCGGCCTTCCCCCCGTGGCGGGGGTTGGGCACGAACTCGCCGTTGGAGTCGGCGAGGAAGTTGGCTATGCCCATGTCGATGCCGGCCACGCTGCCGGTCGCCGCGAGCGGCTCGGGCTGGGCCTGCTCAGCGGTCAGGATGACATACCAGCGGCGGCCTTCCCGCTTGACCGAGACCGTCCTGACCTCGCCGGCCAGGGGCCGGTGCTGGTGGACCTTGACGTGCCCTACACCCTGGAGGCGGACGCGGGTGACGGGGTCGTGCGGGGTGGAGTCCCAGCGGCAGCCGTCGCCGTCCTTGGGGAAGTCCACGGTGTCGAACCGCTTGCCTGACCGGAAACGCGGATAACCCGGCTTTTCCCCGGCCCCGACCCGGCGGAAGAACGCAGCGAACGCCTTGTCCAGCCGACGCAAGGTGGCCTGCTGGGAGGAGAACGACCAGCGCCCCTGACGCTCCGGGTCAAACGCCCGGATGTCCTTGAGCTGAGCGGACTGCTGCCCGTACCGGATCGTCGTCCTGCTGGCGTGCCGGTAGGCGTCTCGGCGTTCCTGCAAGGCTCCGTTGTAGAGAGAGCAGTGATCACGCAGTATCCCGGCGAGCGCGCCTTGCTGGCCCACGGTGGGCCGCATCAGGAACTTGTACGCACGGAGCATCCGGCCCACCCCCTTTCCCGGTCAGCTTGCACGACCTTACTATACTTGGCGTATGTCACCACGCTGGGAACCAAACCCCGATGTTCGCACCGGCCGCCATGTCGCCTGCAGCCTCGATGCTCACTTGGTGTTCGTCACGAAGCACCGGCGCGGCGTCTTCGATGACGCCATGCTGAAGCGGTGCGAAGAGATCATGCGGGAGGTGTGCGGCAAGTTCGAAGCAGAGCTGAAGGAGTTCAACGGCGAAGCCGATCACGTGCATCTGCTGGTGCACTACCCGCCGAAGGTCGCCCTGTCCAAGCTGATCAACAGCCTCAAGGGCGTCAGCTCCCGGTACCTGCGGGCCGAGTACACGGACCGGATCAACCGGACCGGGACGGGGCCGGTCTTCTGGTCCCGCTCCTACTTCGCAGGGTCCTGCGGCGGCGCACCACTCACCGTGATCCGGCAGTACATCGAAGGCCAGCAGCAACCCGCCTGACCTTCACCCCACAGACGAAGCGAAATCCAGCGCCACGCGCCTCCGGAACGAGATGCGATTCCCTCCCCGGCCGAACCCGAGGATACCAACGCAAGATCACCGGATGGCGTCGGTCTTTGAGGAGTAGGGCGCGCGGAACAGGGTCGTGGTGATGCCCGCCGCGCCCGCGAGGGCGAGTTGCGTCTGTTCCATCTCACGCTTGATGCGCGCATCGCTCTGGTACGACAGGTCGACGTGCGTGAACGTGTGGATGCCGACCTCGTTGCCCTGGTCGACCATGGTCCGCACGATGCCGGGATGGCGCGACACCATCGAGCCGACGAGGAAGAACGTGCCGGGAACGTCGTACTTCCGCAGGATCTTGAGGACCTCGGGGGTCCAGGTCGGGTCGGGGCCGTCGTCGAAGGTGAGCGCGATGGTCTTGGCCGGAACGGAGACGGTGGTCGCGCTGCCGCCCCGGAAGGTGAGGATCGGACCGCCGTCGAGCACCCCATCCGGTACGTCGCTGGAACTGGCCCCGGTGCGCACCCGCTGGTCGCCGCCGACCTCGGCACGCAGATAGCCGTCGAGCAGCAGCACACAGGTCAGCGCGAGCAGGAGCAGCAGGGCGAGGATGACACGCGGCTTCTGCAGGGCGGCTGCGCGGCCGACCGCCCGCTCCATACGGGTGGGGGCACGGCGACGGCCGCGGGAGGGCGTCGGACGGGTCATGAGGTGGCTGCGTTCCGGTCAGTCGGCGCCGCGGACGCGAACGAGGAAGAGGACGAGGTCGCGATCGAGGACGGGGAGGCGGGGGACGAGGACGGGGAGGAGGACGGGGTGGTGGCGCCCGAGGGAGGCGCCGACGGCGCGCCGTCGGGCGGACCGGCCTGGCGGCCGACGCCGCCGCGCGGCCCCGAGCCGTCGGGGACCTGCCCGCTTCCGCCGCCCGCGAAGGGCAGCAGGGAAGACGGGTTGAGCGAGGTGCCCCAGCCCATGAAGGCCGCGCCGAGCACACCCGCGTACGCGAGACAGACGACGCCGACGAGGACGCCGATGCGGCGCAGCACCTTCGACCGGCGCCCGGAGGTGTCCACGAACACGGGTCCCTCGGCGGGGCCGTTGCCGCCTTTGCGGCGTCGACCGCGCCCGGCGGCACGGCTTTCGATGGCAGTCTCGGAATGCATTCCCCGGATATTAGGGAGCCTTTTTGTGTTCTCTTCTCGGAAATTCTTGTGAACTGCCCATGAGAGAACGGCCGGCCTGTCGCTTTCCTGAGAGATTCCCCGAACGGCTACCCACGCCCCCGCGGTGTGAGACATTCACTCGGGAAAGACGGTCCGTTTCCGCCCCGATGCGGACACGGAGACGGACATCACAAGAGTGGGAGTATGCGCGATGAGGAGATCCTTGATAACGGCGGCCGGGTTCACCTGTGTTGTTGCCCTGGCCGTCACGGGATGCTCCTCGGGCTCCGGGGGCACGTCCGACGCGACACCCACCGCGACCGGTTCGCCCGCCGCGACCGGTTCCACGGGTTCTACGGATTCCACCGGTTCCACGGGTTCTACGGATTCCACCGGCAAGTCCGCATCCCGCGGCACCGCCTACGCCCCCTACGTCAGCGCCACCGAGGCGGCCGACAACGACAGCACGGGCTCTCCGACGACATACAACCTCGCCTTCGTGCTCTCGGACGGCAGCGGCTGCACCCCGAAGTGGAACGGCACACAGACGGTCACGGACTCCGCGGTGGCCTCCCGTATCTCCCGGCTGAAGCAGGACGGCGCCGGGGTCCGGGTCTCCTTCGGCGGGGCGTCCGGGAAGGAACTCGCGCAGACCTGCGGCAGCGCGGCCGAGTTGGCTGCGGCCTACGGGGCGGCGCTGGACGCGGCCGGTGCCGATCAGGCCGACTTCGACATCGAGGGCGACGCGCTCGCCGACTCCGCCTCGGTCGCCCTGCGTTCGGCGGCGATCGCCCTGTTGCAGCGGGAACGCGCCGATCTCACGGTCTCCTTCACCCTGCCGGTGATGCCGTCCGGGCTCGACTCCGACGGACTCGCCCTGCTGGAGTCCGCGAACAAGCATGACGTCCAGGTGTCGACCGTCAACCTCATGACCATGAACTACGGCACGTCGTTCACCGGTGACATGGGTGACTACGCGCTCGCCTCCGCCGAGGCCGCGCACGCTCAGCTGAAGAAGGTCTTCGGCCTGACCGACGCGGGCGCCTGGCGGGGCATGGCCCTCACCTCGATGATCGGCGTCAACGACGTCTCGGACGAGACGTTCACGCTCGCCGACGCGGCGCAGGTGCGTTCGTTCGCCGAGAAGAAGGGGATCGCCTGGGTGTCGATGTGGTCGACGTTCCGGGACCGGCAGTGTGCGGACGACACGTCGGCCCAGGACGGCGCGGCGACCGACTGCAGCGGCGTATCCCAGCGCACGGGAGCCTTCGCGACGGCGTTCGCGGGCTGAACGCTCAACGCCTGCGGTGCACGAGGCGACCGCGCAGGACGGTCGCCACGCAGGTGGCGGCTCCACGCTCGGCGAGCGCGGCCTCGTCCGGGACATCGAAGACCGCGAACGTCGCGGAGACCGTGGAGGTTACGGAGGCCGTGGACATCACGGAGGCCGTGGACGTCATGAAGGTCGCGGACGTTGCCGACGTCGCGGAAATCACGGAAGTCACGGCAATCGCGTCCATGCCGACGGACGGCAGCGGCGTCAGGATCGCCTCCGCGAGGCCGCGTCCGGCCAGCGGGTCGAGGGTCGGCGGGCCCACGGGGTCCTGGCACCGTTCCCCTTCCATTTCCATCAGCCCCGCTTCCGTCAGCCCCGCCCGCCGCACGGCGTCCACCACCGCGGGCCGCCGCAGCGCCCCCGCCACGGCGACGGTCCCGTGCGCGAGCATGCGCTGCACACCACGCCGCGCGCTCGCGCCCCAGCGGGCCTCCGTCATGGGAAGTGCCGCGAGGGCCTCGCCCGTGATCGGCTCGGTGCCCAGCTCGTCGGCCTCGCGCGGGTCCGGATGGTAGGTCTGCGCGAGCAGTTCGGGCCCGTACCGGTTGATCAGTCCCGGGGTGAGGAGACCCGGCCAGCGCCGGACCCGGGCCGTCGGATGCGCGGCCACCAGCTCCTCGTACGTGCCGAGCCCCGTGAGCTCCCGGCCGTCGACCAGGACCGCCCCGCCCGGCACGGACGGCCGGCGGTCTCCCGTGACCACCAGGTCGGCGGCGTGAATCGTCGGCATCGGAGGCTCAGTTCGACGCGAGGAGCTTCAGTTCGGGGTGGGCCGTGCCGCCCTCGATGGCCGTGGAGGAGATGTGGGAGACCACACGGTCGTCGACGGGGTCGTTCGCCGGGTCGTCGTGGACGACGAGGTGCTCGTACGTCGTGGCGCGCTGCGCCGGGACCCGGCCCGCCCGGCGGATCAGGTCGATGATCTCCAGCCGGTTGGAGCGGTGCTTGGCGCCCGCGGAGGAGACCACGTTCTCCTCCAGCATGATCGAGCCGAGGTCGTCGGCGCCGTAGTGCAGGGACAGCTGGCCGACCTCCTTGCCCGTGGTCAGCCAGGACCCCTGGATGTGCCGGACGTTGTCGAGGAAGACGCGGGCGATCGCGATCATCCGCAGATACTCGAAGAGCGTGGCCTGGGTGCGGCCCTTCAGATGGTTGTTCTCGGGCTGGTAGGTGTACGGGATGAAGGCCCGGAAGCCGCCCGTTCGGTCCTGTACGTCCCGGATCATCCGCAGGTGCTCGATCCGCTCGGCGTTGGTCTCGCCCGTGCCCATCAGCATGGTCGACGTGGACTCCACGCCCAGCCGGTGCGCGGCCTCCATGATCTCCAGCCAGCGCTCGCCGCTCTCCTTCAGCGGCGCGATGGCCTTGCGCGGCCGCTCCGGCAGCAGTTCGGCGCCCGCGCCTGCGAAGGAGTCGAGGCCCGCCTCGTGGATCCGGGTGATGGCCTCCTCGACCGGCACCCCGGAGATCCGGGCCATGTGCTCGACCTCGGACGCGCCCAGCGAGTGGATCACCAGCTGGGGGAACGCCTCCTTGATGGCCCGGAAGTGCCGCTCGTAGTACTCGACGCCGTAGTCCGGGTGGTGGCCGCCCTGGAACATGATCTGTGTGCCGCCCAGCTCGACGGTCTCGGCGCAGCGCCGCAGGATGTCGTCGAGGTCGCGGGTCCAGCCCTTGGCGGTGTCCTTGGGGGCGGCGTAGAAGGCGCAGAACTTGCACGCGGTCACGCAGACGTTCGTGTAGTTGATGTTGCGCTCGATGATGTACGTCGCGATGTGCTCGATGCCCGCGTACGTCCGTCGGCGTACCGCGTCCGCGGCGGCGCCCAGCGCGTGCAGCGGGGCGTCGCGGTAGAGGTCGAGCGCTTCCTCGGGGGTGATCCGCCCCCCGGCGGCCGCACGGTCGAGGACGGACTGGAGGTCGGCCTGCTCGGTCACCGGGGCGTCCCTTTCGTCGAGGAGAATCAAAAGGTGCGCGCGAAGCGCTTGGTACAAGGGTGCTGGAAGACGGGTGGGCGGAGAGACGGTCGGACGGACCGAACCAGCCTACGACAGGCCGCTCACCGGCCCGGCCTCAGCCCGCGTAGGCGCCGACCTCAGCCCGCGTACGCGCCGACCAGCACCCCCGCGTACGCCCCGGCGATCAGGAACGGCCCGAACGGGATCGCCGACTTGCGGCCCGCCCGCCGGGCGACCACCAGGGCACCCGCGTACACCGCGCCGAACAGGAACCCGGCGAAGGTGCCGAGCATCAGGGTCGGCCAGCCGTACCAGCCGAGCGCCGCGCCCGCCCCGAGGGCCAGCTTCACATCGCCGAAGCCCATGCCGCCCGGGTTGATCAGGAACAGTACGAAGTAGCCGCCGCCGAGCGCGAGGGCGCCGTAGAGCGCGGTGGGCCAGTGGCCGGCGTGCTCGGGCACGAGGGCGGCCAGGGCGAGCAGGCCGAGCGCGGCGGCGGCCAGCGGCAGGGTCAGCGGGTCCGGTAGCCGCCGCACCCGGAAGTCCACGACCGCGAGCAGTACCCCGACGGGGGCGAGCAGCAGCCAGACGCCGAGTTCGGGACGGGTGCCGGTGGCGGCGGCGAGCGCACCGCAGACGAGCGCGGTGACGACCGCGAGGGTCGGCATCCGGGGGCCGTACGAGCGCGCGGCGCACGCGCCGCAGCGGGCCGGGCCGAGCCAGCCCCGTACCGGGTGGCCGGCCGGGCACCGGGTGTGCCAGGGTTCGCCCGCCGGGGCGGAGAAGCGGTAGGCGGCCCGGGGCAGCAGCGCACCGGCCGCCGCGCCCCACAGCACGGCGGCGACGATCGGCGCGAGGTCGCTCATCCCCAGGTCGCTCATCCCCAGGTCGCTCATCCTGTGGCGGCGACGCCGTCGCGCCACGACGGCAGCAGCTCGTCGAGGAGCGCTTCCGTGCGCGGCGGCAGGCCGCGGGCGCCGCTGCGGGCGAGCAGATCGGCGGCGAGCGAACGGACCCGGTCGGGTTCGCCGGTGGCGTGGGTGGCGCGCAACAGCTCGTTCCACAGTCGCTCGTCGGACGGCGCGGTCCGCAGCGCCGCGTCCAGCGCCTCGATCGCCTTCTCCGAGCGGTCCTTCTCCAGGTGGAACGCGGACAGCGCGAGCCCGATGTCCGCGACCAGCAGCGGGAGTTGGGCGTCGATGATCTCGTGGGTGAGCCAGCGGTAGCGGTCCTCGGAGCGGTCCGCGAGCAGCGGTCCGCGGACCAGGACCAGCGCATCGGTGAGCAGCCGCCCGCGCACGGCCCGGCTGTCCACGCCCTTGCCCTGCGTGGCCTCGTGGTAGAGGGAACGCAGCACGTCCAGGTCGGAGACGACGGACTGGGCGAGCGTGAGCCGGCCGGTCGCGTCGGTGCCGAGGCGGGCCGTGCCGTCCGGGTCGCCGCCGAGCCAGCCGTGCAGCCGCTCGACGAGCGCGTCCCGCACGTCCTCGGTGACGCCGCGCGGCCACAGCGCGGAGGCCAGCACCCGCGGGTGGACGCCCTCGCGGTGCAGAAGCAGCAGGGCGAGCGCCTCATGGAGCAGCGCGCTGCGCTCTCCGTCCGGGGTGTCCAGGCCGATGATCTCGTACGGTCCGACGAGGCGGGCGTACACCGCGGGTCGGCCCTGCTCGCTGATGTCGACGAGGAACGGCGGGGTGTTGACCGGGCCGTCCGGATCGCCCTCGGGGTCGGCGTCGGCGAACAGGTCGACGACGGCGCGCTGCTGGACGGCCGGCAGCAGCTGGGCGTCCAGCTCCAGGCCGAGCAGCGGGGCGAGCAGCCTGCCCTCGGGCGTGATCTCCATCTCCCAGGCGGCGCCGGGCAGTTCGCCGGTGTCGGTGCCGACCAGATAGCCGATGCCGAGCCGACTGGCGTCGGCGGCGAGTTCGGCGAGCCGGAGGGCGTCCTCGGCGGAGGGCTGCGCGGCGAGCAGCACCAGGTGCGGCGCCCAACGGGTGTGCTGGGCGGGCCCGGTACGGCCGGTGAGGACGGAGTCGTGCCCGGCGGCGCCCAGCGCCCCGCGCCGCTGCCGGGTCTCGGCCTCCATGGTCTCGATGAGCGCCTCGATGCCGTCGAGGTGGCGCAGCCGGTTCGGGGCGAGCGTGGTGAGGTCCGCGCCGAAGCCGACGAGGGTGATGGTCATGCGGTCCGACCAGCCGTTGGTGGCGAGTTCGGCGGCGACCGAGGCGAACACGGCGGCCCGGTCGGCCTCGCGTCCGCTGAGCGAGACGAGGCCGGGCACCGCCTCCAGGTTGAGCAGCAGCCGGGAGTCGTCCATGGTGCCGAGGCTGACGAGACCCGGGTAGGGCGCGGCGGTGTCCACGTCCTCGTACCGCTCGGCGTCGGACCGGGCGAGCAGCCAGAACGTCTGGTCCTGCCCGAGCCGCCAGGGCGCGGGCGGTTTCCCGGCGGGCTGGGCGAGTTGGAGGTGCAGGTCGCCGTTGCTCAGCCAGGCGGCGTAGACGACGGGCAGGGCGCGCGACTCGGCGGCGAGTTGCTCGGCCAGGCCGCGCAGCGACCGGTCGAGCAGCCGTACGCCCTCGGGGTCGGCGCCGACCAGCAGCGCGTCCTGCACGTCCTGGGCGTCGCCGGTCGGCGTGGGCGGCTCCATGCCGCGCCGGCCGCCGACGGCCCCGAGCGCCGACTGCCACAGCGCCTGCCGACGCCGGCGTCCGAGCGCGCCGAGCAGGCCGGCGGCGAGGAGCGGCGCGCCGATGAGGGCTTCGGGCAGGCCGAAGGCGTGCCCGCCCAGCTGGCCGCCGGAGCCGGTCCGGGCGGGGTCGGTCCGGGCGGGGCCCGCGTGCTGCTGCCCCTGCCCGTGCGCGTCCCCCCGCCCGTCCGCGTGCCCGGTGCCGCCGTCCGTGCCGGGCCGCTGCTCGGGCAGCGCGACGGGGGAGGCATCCGTGCCCCCGCTGCCGCCGCCCTCCTGGGCGTGGCCCTGGTCCTGGCCCTGGTCCCCGGTGTTGGCGTAGTCGTGGATCTGCTGCTGGACGTCCGGGGAGACCTGGGCGTCGGGCATCTCGACCAGTTCGCCGCCGCGCGCGTCGGCGGGCATCTCCATGATCCAGCCGGGCCGGATCAGGCTCGCCTCGGACAGCCGGGAACCGTCGGGCTGGACGCGGTCCTTGTTGAGTTCGTAGATCTCCTTGTACCGGCGGCCGTCGCCGAGGTGCCGCTGCGCTATCTCCCAGAGGGAGTCGTGGTGGCGCCCCTCGGGCGGCTGGATCCGGTAGTACTTCGTCCCGCCGTCCCGGGCGGAGGCCGGGCCGCCGGCGTCCGCGTGGGCGGCGGCGTGCGCGGCCTGCTCGGCGAGGGCGGCGGCGGTGCCCGATGCCTGCTCCTGCTGCTGGGCGAAGAGCCCCGGGGTCTGCTGGGCGACGGCCACCGTCCCCCTCTGGTTCCCCTCCAGGTTCTGCCCCAGCTGCGACAGCCCCGGGGTGAGGCTGGCCGCGGTGGCGCCGACCAGCAGCAGCGCGGCGACGAGCTGGCGGGCGAGCAACTGGCTGGGGCCCGCGCCCGGGACGTGTCCGGCCAGTCCCACGCCGGACAGCGCGGCCTTGGCCTCGACGAGCACGCAGGCGGTGAACTGGGCCCAGGCGAGCCACACGATCACCGTCAGCACATGCAGGAACGTCTGGACGGTGATCTCCTGCTGGAGCCATTCCAGCTTCGGCGCCCCGCTCGGCAGCGGCCAGCCGACGGTGAGCGCGAGGGCGCCGGGCACGCCGACGACGAGCACGAGCAGGGCGATGAACGCGAGGAATGCCTTGACGAAGTCCCCGAACGTACGGCGCCGCACGCGCACCGGCTGCGGTGTCCGATTCCTCGGGCCCGTCGGGCTTCCCGTCGAGCTTGATGTGCTGCGTCGCGCCATGGCGGGTGTCCTGGGTCCTGTGTGGGAGACGTTGGTCGGTCGGGGGGGCGAGTGGAGCCCACGGAGATCCTATTGACTCGAACCGACACCGTCGAAGCCCCGGCGACGACCGAACGGGGCGCCCAGACCGACCAGTTGCCGAATGTCCGATACGTACCCCTTGCCCGGCACTCGCCACCCCTCCCCTATGCGCCACCCCCACCTTCCGCAACCGCCGTACCCCACCCCTCCCCAATCCCCACACAATCCCCCACCAGCGCCCAAGTGCCCGCCATACACCCCTGATAACTTCGTTCCCCGCCGCACAGACGCCGAACACCGGGGGAGATTCGACCGTGGCCCGCCGCACCCTGCCCGCCATCACCGCCGCCGCCCTGACCACCACGACGGCCCTCCTGCTCACCGCCTGCGGCGGTGCCGACGACAAGAACGCAGACATCAAGGGAGCCGACACGGGCTCAAGCAGCCCGTCGGCGTCCACCTCGGCGTCGGCGGGAGAAAACAGGCCGGATCTCGCGCTCCCCGACGACCTCAAGGTCACCTTCGACTTCGACAAGCCTTCCGACTCCGCGGAGGCGGCGGCGCTGGACGACGCGGCCAACTTCATCAGAGCGGTGAAGCACGGCATCGTCGCCCAGGACCCGAACGACAGCGCGTACCAGTTCTACTCCCAGGGCGGAGCGGAAAAGTACGCGAAGTCCCAGATCGAAGCGTGGGTGAAGGGCGGCTGGACCGCGACCGGCGAGGACCGCTACTACCGGGCCACGACCAGCAAATCGGACGACACCAAGTCCGTGCTCGTCACCTTCTGCCGCAATCAGGCCAAGTCGTACAGCAAGGACATCAAGACCAACAAGGTCAACTACACGAAGGAGAGCCTCTCCAGCTATCTCAAGTACCGCATCCTCATGCAGCCGTCCACCGACTCCTCATCCGTCTGGACCGCCGGTCAGATCGAGGTGCAGGACAAGGTGAAGGAGTGCCAGCAGTGAGGACCCCGCGACGAAACGTAGCGGTGACCACCGCCCTCACCACTCTCCTTCTGCTGTGGTCCGCGCCCGTGGGCTTCGCCGATGACGTGCCGTCTGCGACAACTCCGGGCCAGCCGTCCGGCAACGACCAGGCCACCGGCGGGGCCGACGGCCGCAACCTCATGGCATCCGTCTCGCACTCAAGGATCCGCGTCACAAGCGGCGGTAAGACCAAGGACGTCCCCATGGGCGACATCACCTCGTCCGATCCCAACTGGGAACCCCCCGTGTGCTGGTACGAGCCCGTCTTCACGCCGGAGCAGTTGAAGTCCGGAGTCGAGCAACTGGAGAAGGACGGCGGACTCGGCGCCGTCAACGCACACGAGTGGTGGACCTCCGGCATCTTCGTCGACCACTACGACAAGGGCGAGTCGGAAGAGAACTTCGACGACACGTGGAGCGACGCGTCCGGCTACAAGAACTACAACCTCGGCAAGGATGGCTACTTCTGGCGCAGCGTCGTCCGCAAGGGACACGAGGACGACCAGAGGGCCTGGGACTGCGGCCGCATCATGTTCTGGCAGGACGCGGGCACCATTCCCGACGACGAGCACGCGCCCAAGCCGGAAACCCTCGCGGCCTATGCCTACGACCAGATCAGCGTTCCGAAGACGGAAATCGAGCTGAAGCCCGAAACGAAGTCCACCGTGAACCTTCCGACGTGGGTCTGGCTGGACAAAGGCACCTTCACGGACGTCACCGTACGCGCGGAGTTGCCGGGCACCGGGCTCTGGGCCGAGACGACGGCCAAGCCGGTGGCCCTCCACCTCGAACCCGGAACGGCGGACGCCGAGACCTACCCGGCCTCCGGCGACTGCACCATCAACGACGACGGGTCGATCGGGACGCCGTACGAGAAGGGGAGCGCCGGCCGGACCCCTCCCTGTGGCATCACCTACCTGCGGGCCACGAACGGGCAGCCCTACCAGCTCAAGGCGTCGATCACCTGGCAGATCACCTGGGTAGGCACCGGAGGCGCCAAGGGAGACCTCCCCGACGGCACCTTCGAGACCGCCCAGGACATGAACGTCCAGGAGATCCAGTCGGTCAACCGGTGAGGTGAGATCGTCGTCTCAGTGGGAAAGGGGCCTGATTCACGGCCGGGGTCGTGGTGCTTCGTCGCGTCGAGCGAGACGTCGGGGACGGTCCGGTCCGGACGGCGGTCGGCGGCGGCGCGTTTGAGATCCCGGGTCGGGCGCGGACATCAATCGCTCACCTGGGCCTCCCCCTCTCGCGGCGGCTGCCTCAGCCCACCCGGTTCTCGGCCAGGGCTTGGCCGTGGACGGTCACGTTTCCGCCGTAGAAGATGCCTGTGAACACCGGCTGGTAGGTCAACTGGACCTCGACCTCGACCTGTTGGGCGTCGGCCGCCACGCAGTGGCTCGCGGCGATGTCGGGGCCGGTCAGGTTCATCTCTCGGGCGAAGGTCTTCACCCGCGCATCGCAGTTCTGGTAGTTGATCGGCGCGGGACCGCCCTCGTTGTCGTAGAGGGCGTCCTTGTCGATGTCCTGGGCGGCGTAGCGGGCCGCCTGTTCCGCGATGTCGGCGGCGCGCTCCCGCTTCGAGATGGACAGGCCGCCGTCGATCACGAAGGCCGACAGGGAGAGGAAGACCAGGGTGAAGATGATCACCGCGCCGGCGCCCGAGCCCCGGTCGTCCAGCCTGGACCGGCGGGCGGACCACCACGCACGTACGACTGTCCTCACGCCGTCCTCCGGAACGGGTCCAGCGGGGAACTGAAGCTCGCCGACAGCCGGGTCGGGATGTCCAGGCCCAGCATGGCCAGGCCCCGCACCTGGCAGCTCACCTCGACCGTGAAGATGGTGTCGGGTTCGAAGCCCTGGCTGGTCTGGACGACGGACACCGGTCCGGAACAGACGTCGGCCAGGTCCGCCTCGGCGGCCCTGCGGGCCTCGGCCATGGCGGTGCCGTGGTCCTTCTGGATCGAGCCGGCGCGCGCCGCGTCGCGTGCGGCGCCGTCCAACGCGCCCCGCCCGTCCACGAGTTGCCCGAAGGCCACCAGGACCAGGATGAACAGGATCATCACCGGCGCCAGGATCACGACCTCGACCGTCGACAACCCCCGGTCGTCGGAGGCCGATTCCCTGCGCGACGTGCGGAACCGGGTGAGGGGAAAGGGAGTGAACATTCAGTTGCCCCCTTCCGGTACGAATCGCTCCACCGGCCCGGCGGACCGCGCGTGCACCGTCAGATCGAGGCCGGGGAACACCGTGGGCACCCGGGCCGAGATCTCCACACCCACCGTGTTCGGCCCCGGCTGGAGCAGCTTCACGTCCGGTGCCAGCACCAGCTGCGGGCCGAGTTGACGGATGTAGGAGTCGACGACGTCACGGGCCTCGCCCCGCCAGCCGCCCGGCTGTTCGTCGGCCGTGGCGCGGGCCTTCCGGGCGCCCGCCTGGGCCGCCGCCTGCGCCACATGGTCGGCGAAGAAGTACAGCGCGAACTGCACCGTGGCGAAGATCATGAAGAACAGGACGGGGGTGAGCAGCACGAACTCGATCGCGGTCATGCCGGAGTCACCGGCCTCGCCGCGCGCGGCTCGCGCCCGGCGGCGCGCCCATCTGCCCACGCCCACCATCACCACCATCACCCCCGTCATCACCGGCATCCGGGGGGTCCCGGGTGTCCCGGGCATCCCCGTCATCGTGCCTCGTCGTGCGTCTTTGTACGTCGTTGTACGTCGTGTCGAGTCGGCTCGGTGTGTTCCGGGCCGCGTCGAGTCGTCCTGCGGCGTCTCGCGTCGTGCGTACGGTCAGCAGGTCTTGCCCGCGTCCGCGCCCTTGATGCAGTCGCCGACCTTGTTCGCGCCCTCGCTCAGCGCGGCGTTGATGATCGCGGCCACCACACCGACGATCGCCACGACGACCGCGGAGATGATGACCCACTCGACGGCGGAGGCGCCGCGGTCCAGTTCGCCGGAGCGGGCGCGCTGCACACGGGCTTGCAGGAAGGTGACCAGGAAGTCCACCGCCGGGATTCCGGTGCGGACGGTGCGTTCGGTCATGGGAGTCGTCCTCTCAACTCAGCTCAACTCAGCTGGTGGTTCGGGCAGTGGAGCGGTGGAAGCAATGGAAATGGGTGAAAGCGGAGGAAGCAGGGGCGGCTGTGGCGGCCGTGGGTTACGGATCGTGGGACGAGTCGTATGGGTCGGTCGGTTCACACCTGGAACACCCGCATGGCCGCAGGGAAGATCAGGAACACCAGGAAGCCGGCGCACAGCAGCAGCTGCGCCACGAGCATCGACTGTGACTTCTCGCCCGCGCTGCCCTCGATCTCGGCGAGTTCGCGGTGCCGCATGGTCTCGGCGCGGGAGGCGAGCGACTCGCGCACCTTGGCGCCGTCGTCCGCGACCAGCGCCAGCGAGGCCGAGAGGTCCTTCAGCTCCTCCACGCCCAGTTCCTCGCCGAGTTGCCCGAGCGCCTGCCACTGGCTGATGCCGGTGATCCGGGCGTCGGACAGCGCGCTGCGGATGCGCCGGTTGGCCCAGCCGTCGGACACCTCGGCCGCCGCCATCAGCGCCTCGGGCAGGCCCCGGCCGCCGGCCAGGCTCATCGACACCAGGTCCAGATAGGCGCCGATGACGCGCCGCAGGTCCCGGCGCTTGTCGGCCGCGTCCCGCCGTACCTCCAGGTCGGGCAGGAAGAAGAACAGCGCCGCGCACAACAGGGCCAGCCAGACCGGGATGAGCGGGCTGCGGCCGAAGCCCAGCGTCCAGACCACCGCGAACAGGAACGGTCCGAAGAACAGCCCGGCCGCGGCCAGCAGCACCTTCGTCGCCAGGAACCTCTCCCAGCTGCGGTCCAGAACCGCGAGGTCCGCGCGCAGCGAGCGCTGCTCCCAGCCCTGGTGGAGGTAGAACTCCGAGACGCGCGCGCCAAGTTCGGCACGCATCGAGCCGAAGCGCCCGGTGTCCTGGGTCTGTCGCGCGGACTCGTACGCCGCTCCCCGCGCGCGCATCGCGTCGATGCGCGCGACCTGGGCGACCGCGCTCCGCTTCGACGGCATCAGGGCACGGATGAGGACGTAGACACCCAGTCCGAAGGCCACGCCGACCAGGATCGGCATCGTCAGGTTCACCGGCGTACACCTTCTTCCGGCCGGAACGGCTGGGATTGCGGGGACTGCGGGGACTGCTGAGCCTGGGGCTGCTGGGAGTGGACCTGCTGGGCCTGCTGGGCCTGCTGGGCCTGCTGGGCCTGCTGGGCCTGCTGGGGCTGCTGGGGCTGCTGTGCGGTCGGGGCCGCGGCGCGGGGCCGTACGAACTGCACCGAGGACTCGTCGCGAACCAGGAAGCGTTCGGGCGTCTCGATCGTGGACAGCTTGCGCAGCCACCAGAAGCCGAGCGCGAACAGGGCGCAGACGACGGCGAGTACGAGCTGGCCTACCACGGTGCCGTACGGGGACACGAAGTCGCGGTTGAAGATGGCAAGGCCGAGGACGAAGGCGATGGACACCGCGACCACGATCTGCACCGAACGGCGGGTGGAGGCGCGCTGGGCCATCACCCGCTGACGCATGTCGACCTCCTCGCGTGCCGACTTGGCCAGCGCGCCGAGGACCTGACGCAGACCGGGGCCGCGCAGCCGGGCGTTGAGGATCAGCGCGGCCACGATGATGTCGGCGGACGCGTCGTCGATCTCGTCGGCGAGGTGTTGCAGCGCCTCGGGCAGCGGGGTGCGGGCGCGCAACCGGTCGACCAGGGCGTCGAGATGGGGGCGCAGGATGGGGGCCGCGGCGCGCGCGGACGCCGGGATGGCCTGCTCCAGGCCGACCGCGCCGGCGATGGTGTCGCGCAGGGACTCCGTCCAGGAGGCGAGGGCCTCCACCCGGCGCATGGCGGCCCGTTCCTCCGCGGCGCCGCCGAAGAGACGGTCCCAGAAGAAGACGAGGACGCCGGCCGCGAGCCCGGCCACCGCCCAGCGGGTCAGCAGCAGGACGGCGAGGCCGACGATCGCGGCGAGCGAGCCGCGCTGCCCGGCGAACCGGATCAGCTCGGCGACCCGCTCGTCGGCCTTCTGCTTCTCGTGCGCGGGCTTGGCGGGCAGTCCGCGCACGGCGAGCATCAGCAGCGCGAGTCCGCCGCCGACGGCGACGCCGCTGCCGATCGAGTACAGGACGGTGGTGGAGAAGAGGCCGCCCATGGAGCCGAGCGAGCCGAGCGCCGTGTGTAGCGCCATGTGCGTGGCCGCGTCGGCGGCGAAGTGCGTCATGGTCACCCCCACGCCCCGTGCGGCTGGTAGCCGTAGGCCATCAGGTCCTCCAGACAGGCTATGGGCGCGTGCGGTACGACCCGGCCGTCGGGGGTCTCGGCGAACACCTCGCTGGACAGCACGCGGCCGTCGACGCCGTTGACCTCGCGGACGGAGGTGACCATGCGCTGGAGCCGGCCCCCGGTCTGGTAGTTGTTGCGCCGCTGGATGAAGACGACGAAGTTCACCGCGCCCGCGATCAGCATCTGGCTGGCCTCGATGGGCAGCCGCTCGGATGCCTGCAACGCGTAGGTGGAGATACGGTTGAAGACCTCGCTCGAACTGTTGGCGTGGATCGTGGACAGCGAGCCGTCGTTGCCCTGCGACATCGCGTTGAGCATGGTGACGATCTCGTCGCCGAGCACCTCACCGACGATCACCCGGGAGGGGTTCATACGCAGTGAGCGACGGACCAGTTCAGCCATGCTGATGGTGCCCTGGCCCTCGGAGTTGGGCAGCCGTTCCTCGAACGCCACGACGTTGGGGTGCAGGTCGGGGAAGGTGTCGAGCCCGAGTTCCAGGGCGCGTTCGACGGTGATGAGCCGTTCGTTCGGCGGGATCTCGTTGGCGAGGGCGCGCAGCAGGGTCGTCTTGCCCGCGTTGGTGGCCCCCGCGATCATGATGTTCTTGCGGGCGCGGACGGCGCAGGCGAGGAAGTGTCCCAGCTCCGGGCCCAGGGTTCCGTTGCCGACGAGGTCGGAGATGAACACCTTGCCCATGCGGGCACGCCGGATGGACAGCGCGGGCCGCCGAGTGACGTCCATGACGGCGGAGAGCCGGGAGCCGTCGGGCAGCCGCAGGTCGAGCTGCGGGTTGGCGGAGTCGAAGGGCCGGGAGGACAGGCCGGAGTAGGCGCCCAGCACCTGGATCAGTTCGATCAGTTCCTCGTCGGTCTCGGCGACCGGATCGCCCGTGACCTCCCGCCCGTCGGAGTAGCCGACGAACACCTGGTCGTAGCCGTTGATGTCGATGTTCTCGACGTCGGGGTCGTCCAGCAGGGGCTGGAGGCGGCCCACGCCGAAGAGCGCGGCGTGCACGGCGGCCGCGTACTGCTCCTCGGTCTCGGCGTCCAGCGGCGTACGGCCCGCGTTGATCTCGGTGCGGGCGTACTCCTCCAGGATCTGGGCGATCACCGCGCGGGCGTACTGCCGTTCGTCCTCCGTGGACATCGGTGAGACGCCGCCCACCTGGTCGAGGCGGCGCTGCTCGGCGATGCGGTCACCGGCCTCCTGCCGGAACCGCTTGACCAACTGGTGGTCGACAGCGGTCATCGGCCGGCCCCCGCGTGACCCTGCTGGGGCCGCTGAGCCTGATGGGGCTGGTTCTGGGATTGCTGGACCTGGGGTTGCTGGGCCTGGGCGGATACGGCCCAGGTGGCGCCGTACTGCTGGTACAGATCGGCGGTGACCTTACGGGCCGAGCGGATCAGCAGGGACTTGTCGAGACGGCCGCGCTTGCGGCCGGCCAACTGGTCGGCGCCGGTGGGGTCGTCCGCGAGGGTGCCGACGACCCGGGCGCCGGTCTGGGCGTGCACCAGCATGTCGTTGACCTGACCGGCGATCTTCGCGGAGCTGTTCGGGTCAGCGATCAGGACGACGCCGATGAGCGGGGTGGCGAGGGTTGCGGCGCCGCGCGGACCGCCGTGCAGCTTGGCGGAGAGGGCGGCGGCCCGGTCCCGGACGCGGGCCAGCGACTCGGGTTCGGTGCGCGAGACCAGGAGGACGAGGGCGGCGTGCGGGAACAGCTCCACGGCCGGGGTGTCCCCGCTGACCCGTCCGCAGTCGGCGATGACGTCGGCGGGCGCGTTCGGGGAGTCGGCGAGGGCGGCGAAGGCATGCCCGAGCGTGGGCCACAGCCCGGCCAGACCGGCGGCCTGCTCGGCGATGCCGAGCCCGACGAGCACTTCCAGTCCGCCGCTCAACGGCTGCACGTGGTCCCAGAGTTGGTCGGGTACGAGGCCCCGGCGGGCGGTGGCGGCTATGGACAGCATGCCGGTGTTCGGGTTGAGCGGTCCGCCGTGCGCGGCGGCGCTGCGGTAGACCAGGTCGCCGCCCGCCGGGTCGGCCTCGGCGAGCAGCGCGCGCCGGGGCCAGACCGCCGCGAGGGCGACGGCCGCGGTGGTGACGCCGGGGGAACCCTTGTCGGCGGCGAGAGCGATGAGCGCCATGGGTGGGTTCCGCCTCTTAGTCGTTGCCGGGGACGCGAACGAGGGCCACTTCGCCGTTGGACGCGGCCTGTGCGAGCGCGGCGGCCTTGTCGCTGTCCACGGTCAGGGTGACGGCCAGGTTGGTGCTGCTGACGAGGTCGTCCCCCTTCTTCCCCGGGACGTAGGTGACGCGCGCCTGGTCGACGATCACGGAACCGCTGCCGCCGGCGGAGGATGATGACGAGTCCGACGAACCGCCGCCGGAGGAGCCGCCGTTGCCGCCGACCCGGTATGCGGCGACGACGTCGGAGACTTTGAGCCCGGTCGGGTACTGGCCCTCCTTGAGGGACAGTCCGACGGTGGCCTTGCCCGTCGGCAGGCCGCTCTCCTGCTCGAACATCTCGCCGACCGCGACCACTCCACCCGGGATGGTGCTCTTGGCCTTCAGCTTCTTCAGGTTGCCCAGCTGTTCCCACCGGACGTAGTGGATACCGCTGTCCGCGGCCACCATCACGGAGGTCACATTGCTGTCGGTGACGGACCCGCCCGCCGGGATCTCCGTCGTCACCTTGACGACCTCGATCCGGTCCCCGGCGCGCAGTACGAGGGTCGTCGCGCCCAGCGCACCGAGCAGGATCAACAGCACGGCGAGCGCGGCCAACGCCGGTTTGCGCTCGCGGGGCGGAGTGGGCAGCCGGTCACCGACCGACGGCTGAGCCGGAGCGGCGGCACGATTCGCGCCCGCCCCCGTACGCTCCTGGATCTTCACGCAACCGCTCCCCGTACGCCCAAGAAATGTCTGCCAAGTTCTGTGCACAAGCGGACACTTCACCCCCGAACGCACGCGCGCGACGCGCGAGACGCGCTGGACGCACCGCTCGACCTGGGCGGATACCCAGCGCCAGAGTGAGTGTCAAGCGAACGCACCGTATCAGCCGCACATAAGCCCCTCAAGGCACGTTCCAGGTCCTCGGCCCCACCCGAATCATCGTTACGCTCTGCAACTTCGGGCGTATGCGGACCAGTTGATCCAAGGGAGGCCACCGGGCCCATCACCTGTGCACCGGCGAACACCCGCGGAACACCCGCCGAACCCACAGCCGCACGATCGCTCACGGAGCGAACACGATGCCTGCACGTTTCACTCACGACACACGACGGGGGCGGGGAGTTCAGGGGGGCGGCCACGGAGCCACATGGGCGCGGGACCGAGCGGGACCAAGCGGAGCCAAACGAGACCCAGCGAGACCCAGCGAGGCCCAGCGGGACCCAGCCAGACCGCGCGGGACCGACGCGCATCCACGTCGCATTCCAGCGCACCGGCCGGACATCGTTCCCGCACCTTTCGCTCACCTGGGTTCGAGATGCCCATGTCATCATCCTCGGGTGACTGGGACAACACCGACACCGGCCGAGCAGCTCCCTCTCGAAGGCGCCGCGCTGGCGTCCGATCCTCGGCTGCTCGCAGCGGTGCGCGCGACCGGCACCCGCCACGGCGTCGACTACACCGACGACAGCGCGGTGACCGCACTGCTCGCCGAGCGCCGCGGCGCCCTGCGATCCGCCGAACGCGGCCCGCTGCTCTGGCTCGGAGCGTTGGCCCTCGTCATCGCCCTGCTGCTGCCCTTCGCCGCGTCCACGGCGTCCACGCAGGCCGCGAGGGCGAGCCTCGCCGCCTCGGGTCCCCTCCTGGTGATCGCGGTGGCCGCACTCGTCCGGGTACGGGACCGGTGGAAGCAGGAGTTGAGGCATCCGGCACTCGCCGGCTACCGCGAGGTGCTGGGCATGGCACGGGCGCACGGACTGGCGCTGGCGTATGCGCCGGGGTGGCTGGAGGGCCGCCGGAAGGACTCGGCCGGGTCCTGGTCCGAGAAGGCGGTGGCGCCGATCCCGTCGTACGAATCCGTCGAGCCGCCGACGGGCCCAGCAGGCGGAGATGCCGTGCCGCACCCGGCCGAGGACCCGTCGGAAGCCGACCGCGCGGCCCAGGTCCCGGCCAAGTCCCACGCGGTCACCGAGTACGAGACGATCGCCGACCAGGGCGGCTGGCACGACGAGACGGGCTGTCTGCTGGTGCTCGCCGCCGCAGGCGGCGCGGTATGGGGCGCCACCTCGGACACCCCCGCCGGCTACGCCGCCCTCGCCCTCGTCCCCGTCGCAATCCTGGTCTGGCTGCTCGGCAGGCGCCAAGGACTGAAGAAGGAACGCCTCCAAACCGAGGCGCTGAGCTACGTACGGGCGGTCAGGTCGGCCCAGACGGCGGGCGCCCGCGTACCCGAACTATCGCCCGCGCTCCGTAAGTTGCTGGACGAGTAGGCGAGCGACGGGAGAAAGAGGACGCGGCATGGGGGCGGCCAGGCCGCGGCGTCCGAAGGCGGCCTCCGCGGCCCTACGGTACGAGCACCGGCCACGGCGGCACGACCCGCCGCTCCTGGAGAACCCGGCCCGCGCGCTGGGCCGTATCGTCCTGTCCGTCGGAACGGCCGTGCCGCTGCTTCCCTTCGTCACCCTTGCGTTGAACGCCACCGACGACGGCAAGAGCCGGGCAGGCAGCCAAAACAGCCCGCCGAGCTCCGCCCCGTCCGTCCGTCCGTAGGAGATTCACAGCCCTCCGGCGGCGAGCGCACGCCCGGCCTGGCGGAACCACCTGCCGCACCGCTACCTTCATCATCTTGACGCAAACTCTCCGATCCTGGGCCTCACGGGGGTACACATGGCTGACAGGACGCGAGCAGACCTGGACACCATCAGGGACTGCTCCGACTCCTTGTTCCGAATTCATCGTGAATTCAAGGAGCACGGGAATCCCGCCGACGAATTCCGCGACGACCTCGGCAGCGACAGACTCCGCGACGTCTTCGACGACTTCTCCGACACCTGGAAGAAGACGCGGAAGAAACTCATGAAGGACATAGAGAACCTCGCGGAATACACGAAGACGGCCGCGGACACGTACGACGACGTCGACCACAAGCTGGCCCAGGCCCTCCGGGACGCCCGCAAGAAGGGAAAGAAGTGACCCGCCCCCGCGACTGGGAACCCCTGCACGACGGCGATCCCATACCCGGAGACCCGTACAAGGTCGCCAGGCTCGGCAAGAAGCTGCGCGGCATGGCCGACGAGATCGACAAGCAGGCCGGCAACATCCGGGCGCTCGCCTCCGTCGAGGGCTGGGACAGCGACGCCGGCCGTGCCTTCCACGAGGTCGCCGACGGCACATCAGGTCGGCTGAAGCGGGCCTTCGACCGCTACGACGAGGCCGCGAAGGCGCTGGGCACCAAGGTCGTGGACGGCGACGAGTCCAAGGAGTACGCCAGCGAGCTGCACCGTGCCCAGAAGGTCGCCGACAAGGCGCTGACCGACTTCCGCGAGGCGGAGGGCAACCACAAGACCGCCATGTCCGGTCTTGAGCAGTACCGGGACACGGTGCCCAGCAAGGACGACGTCGCCGCCCGGAACCGGCTGGAGAAGAAACGTGACGCCGCGTGGGACGTCATCCGCCAGTGTCACAGCGAGATCGGCCGCGCGAAAATCATCCGCGACGACGCCGCCAAGGCCGCCGCGAAACACATCAAGAACATCATCCACCACGACGGCGTCCGCGACCCCGGCGGCTTCATGAACTGGATCGCCGACTGGGCCGACATGTTCGCGAACCTCTCGGCGGTCTTCTCCGTCCTGGCCGTCATCTGCGCGTTCGTTCCGCCACTGCAGTTCCTGGCCCCGGTGTTCGCCGGGCTCGCCATCGTCACCAGTGCCATGGCGCTCGCCGGGCACGTCTACGACATGACGGTGCGCGGCGGAGAATTCAACGGGGTGAAGCTGTTCTTCGACACCCTCGGTGTGATTCCGGGCGTCGGCGCGCTCAAGGGCTTCACGGCCCTCAAGGGGCTCAAGGGGCTGTCCAGGCTGCGCGGCCTCCGGTTCAGCGGCGCGGCGGCGATGGAGGGCGTCCGCTTCAAGTTCTTCAACGGCCTCGCCGTCACGGCCGTGAACTTCGTCGTCACCAAGGCCGGCAAGGCCGCCATCCCCGGCGAGAAGATCACCGCGGCCATCAAGGGCGGCAGCTTCGTCAACGCCATGGTGAAGGTGTTCACCGGGCACAACGGCGAACGGACCGGCGACCCCGGCGACTACCCGACGGTCACCCCGAGCCCGTCGCCCCAAGCGCCTCCGCGGCCGGCGTCCGCGCCTTTCCACGCGGCGCTCGCGCACTAGCACTCCCATGACCTTCCCTCACCGTCACTTGCGTCACGGCGGCGGGGTCCGGCGGCAGCGCCGGGGGCTCCGGCCTCCTCACGGACTACCGCCGTCCGCCGTCGCCCCGCGCGCAACTCCAGAGGAACTCGAACTGCCCAGCGAGGCGAACAGCCGATGAGCACAGTCACAGCAGAGACCGAAGCCACGTCCGTGGTGGACGGCGAGGCCGTACACCTCCGCTGGATCATGCCGGAAGGATTTTTCGACCTGCCGATGGACGTAGAGTCCGTCGAGGAGTTGGCCGACCGGCTGATCGACCTGGCCCGCGAGGTGATGCCCGGGGCACCGCCCGACATGCAGTACCAGTGGGCCGCCCTGTGCGCCGGGAACTACGACACGTTCGTCGAGGCGAGCGTGCAGTACGCCGGCTTCGTCATCACCGAGGTTGACGGCACCCGCTGCACCGCCACCGTGCACGTGTCCCTGCTGGACGTCGCGGAGGAGGCCCGCTTCAACCCCGTGCACGCCACGATCGGCGCTCTGACCGCGCTCGACCAAGGCGAGGTCGCCGAGATCGGCCTGCCCTGCGGCCGGGCCGTGTCCTGGATCGGCACCCGGCAGGCGGCCATCGACGCGGCGCTCATGCCGTCGGGCCACGACGAGCCGTTCTGGACGTCGTTCATCCAGGTGCAGGTGCCGCTGCCCAACGGCACCGCCGTGGTACTGGAGATGGTCACCCCGACGCTGGAGGGCTGGGAGGTCTTCTCCTCGATGTTCGCGGGGATCCTGAAGAGCCTCTGCTTCTTCGACGACGCGGGCAACCCGCTGGGACCCGAGACGTGACCGGTCCGACGACGCGCACACGGCCCCCGGAGGACTACCGGCTCCTCGTCCCCCGCGACTGGTTCCGCATCGACCTCACACTGGACCGCTGGCGGCCCCAGTTGAAAACGTTCGTCGACCGGCAGACCGCGGACCGCCCCATGTCCGCCGAGGCCAGGCACGAGTTGTGGGCGACCCTGCGCAACACCGCCGAGAGCGGGGTCGCGCGGGGCGCCCTGGAACTTTTCCTGCGCGCGGAGGCACTGACCGCTACGCCGGCGACCCTGCTGGTCTCGCTGCTGCCGATGCGGGGAGCCCTGAACACCCTGCCGCCGGAATTCGCCGCGGCACTTGCGGCCCGCCGCGGCGACGGCGCGGACGTCACCGTCGTCCCCCTCCCGGCCGGCGACACGGTCCGCGTGACCACAGCGACGACGCTGGACCTCTACGTCCACATGCCCGGCGACGCGGGCTATCTGCTGCTGGCCTTCACCGCCCCGCTGAGCGGCATCGAGAGCCCGATGGGGGAACTGTGCGGGGCGATCGGGGAGTCGTTGCGGTGGGTGTGAAGCCGATCACTCTCGCGAAGCCTGGGGCACGGAACGCCCATGGGAGCGTGCTCGGTCGGTGGGCGCCGGTGGCCGACGCCCACCCACACGATCGGAACGCACCCAGTGCGCCGAATTGCCCCTCCAGACCCTCAAATAACCACCTGTCGGGTGAGGTTGGTCCTGGCGAACCGCTTGACCACGCCTATAACGTCAGAGTTCTCGACTCACTTCTTGTCTCACGGGGAGCCCAGTGTGAAGCGCCGCCCTCTGCCCATCGCTGCCGCGCTTGCCGCAACCGCAGCCGTTCTGCTCACCTCCTGCGGCAGCAGCGACGACTCCAAGGAGAACGACAAAATCGCCGGGGCTGAGACGGGCGGCACGACGGTGTCCGCGTCGCCGAGTGCAAGCGGTTCGGCCGACCGTCCCAAGTTCACGCTTCCCAGCGACCTCAAGGACACGTTCGAGGGGTGGAGGACCGGGGACACGACCGAGGACGCCGTCCTCACGGACGTGACACAGCGAATCGATGCCACCAACTACGCCATCACACAAGGAGACGTCGACCTTCCGGCGCTTTCCTTCTACTACAGCGGTACCGCCCTTGCCGACGCCAAGGACTGGGTCCATTCCATTGCGAAGGACGGGTACAGCATCACCGGCACCAACCGCTATTACAACGCCAAGATCGAGGTTTTCGATTCCGTGTCAGCGGGCGTCGTCTACTGCGAGGACCAGGGAAATGCCTACGCGAAGGACCGCAAGACCAACAAGGTCCACAAGACCGAAGTGACGGACAACAGCTACGTCCTCTACTCAACTCGCGTGGAAAAGAACGAGAAGGGCGTCTGGCAGACAACGAAGCTCACTTCCCAAAGGGGCCACAAGTCATGCACTCCGTGACGTCACGCGGCAGAATCGCCTCGGCAGGTGTCCTTGCGGGGGTTCTCACCTTCACCGCCTCCGGCGTCGCGTTCGCCGACTGGCCGCCGAGCAGCGGCACGCAGGGACGCACCGAACAGTCCGGAAGCGAGAGCGGAGGAACCCTGACCTCCCGGGTCACGTTCTCCGGCTCGGTGCGCGGGAGCGGGAACAGTTCGTCGGTACGGCCGGTGACGAACTGGACCCCGCCCGCGTGCTGGTACGAACCCAGAAGTGCCCAGGATTTCGCGCACTACGTCGAGGACATGTACACGGAAACGATCAACACGCCGGGACAGCACAGCTACGCCAAGGCGTCCGTCGGCATGTTCCGGAACGACTACAAGGACGGCACGTACAAGAACTACAACCTCGACGTGAAGGACGAGGGCAACTGGTGGGTGGCGGTCGTCGACGAGGACCGCTGGATGGAACCCGCGGCACAGGCCTGCAACAAGCAGCCCTTCTGGGTGGAGAACGGTGACGCGCCGCCCGTGGACAACGTGGTGACGCCGCAGATCCTGGCCGAACTCGCCTACAACCGCATCCAGCTCCCCTCCACCGAGGTGACCCTCGCGCCGCAGAACACCACCAAGGTCAACTTGCCCACCTGGGCCTGGCTCGACAAGGCCAAGTTCAAAGCGGTCTCCGTGACCGCCTCCCTCAACGTCGCCGGCCTCAACATCCAGGCCACTACCACCGCCAAACCGGTCGCTCTCAGGCTCGAACCCGGTACCGCCGACGCCACGACCTACCCCGGATCGGGAAACTGCCAGGCCAACGCCGACGGCTCCGTCGGAGAGCCCTACGCCACAGGCAAGGCCGACCGGACCCCGCCCTGCGGTGTCAAGTACCTGCGCTCCTCGGGCAACGGCACCTTCCGTCTCCGGGCCACCGTGACCTGGGAGATCACCTGGACGGGCACGGGCAGCCCCAACCCGACGCGGCTCCCCGACGGCACGTTCGGGAACGACCAGGCGGTCACGGTGCAGGAGATCCAGTCAGTCAACCGCTGACACCCCCACCGGCCCGGCGGGACCCCTACCCGCCGGGCAGCGGAGGAGACACCTGCTCGTCCTGCGAAAACCAGCGCTTCGCCGCCGCCCAGCGCCAGCTTTCCCTCACGTCCAATGCAACGTGTCGGCCACGGTGTCGAACAACTCCACCATCCGATCCGCAAGGGGATCCACGGGAGTCGAGAAGTTCAGGATCAGCCACCGCATGGTCGTCGGAATCGGCACGTAATACATGACGGTCGTGGTCGGCAGAGTATTGCCCATCTGCGCGTCGGGGTCGGCGGCTTCTCGGTAGCGGTGTCGTACCGCCTTGCCGGCCACTGCCAGCTCCGCGACCCCGAGTTCTCCATCCTCACGGAGATCCTGACCGGCCAAGTGTTCCGCCAGTTCCTCAGCATCCGAGGTGTGCAGCCACTCGTCCGGTCCCGGAACGCTGATGAGCAACGAGGAGGCCAACGGCACCGGGCCGACAGTCATGGTGGAGAGGTAGAGCTCGGTTCCCCCGACGTTGTAGGCGTCCTTCGCCTTGCGTTGGAGGTCACGCATGAACTGCTGCTTGAGATGGGGAGCGTTGTCCACACCGCGGAACATCCGCTCGGCGAGGACGGCAATGCCCCGGTCGCGGTCGTCCGGGTCGAGCGGGAGCTGAAACCAGCCGTCCGGGACCACGACGTTGTAGTCCTTGGGCGGCGAGGAGAACTGCTCGGCCGTCCTCATGGAGTTCCTCCCGACGCAAGCGAGGTGATCCGCATGGTATGTGCCGCCTCATCGGCCAGTTCCATGATTTGCTCGGTGAGAGCGATCTTCTCCCACGTCACCGTGACCACAATGAGGCTCTGCATACCGGGCGGGAAGACGGCGTACTTGATGAATTCGGTCAGCTTGCGACCGAAGCCGAACCTGCGCTTGACCTGGAGCATCGCCTGGACGCGCACGGCGGGTCCAGCGGGCAGCTCCACGTGTGTGATCTGTGGATCACTCGTGACCTCGGCGTTGGCCCACTCCAGCAACAGCGGCGTGATCTCGTCGGCGCCGGGACGTGGCACGCCTTCGTCTCCGTATGAGTCGACCATGAGGTTGGCCAGGGCCTCCCCCGCTTCGGAGTAGTACCCCGCCGCAAGGGCGGGCTCGTCCTCGTTGAGGTCAACCGCTCGCTCGACCATGTCGTCGAACACCGCGCTCTTCTCGATCTCCATGGCAAGGGGATTGAGGCTGTTCACGACCTTCGTAGCGAGTGCCTTCGCCTCGGACTTCGTGCCCTCACGCAGCGTCAGATCGATCCAGCCGGGCCGAAAGTCGAAGGTGCACTCGAACGTCTCGGCCAGAGGTGCACCCTCGTCCTGTGTGGTCATGCTCATTCCTTTCACGCGGGGCGTGGTCGTCGCCTCAATCGAGGAGCGGGTTGAGGTTTCCGTCAAGACCCAGCCCACCCAGCGTAATCCCGGCTCCGACGACGGACATGCGGCTGGCCGTCTTGGAAATCTTGTCAAGGGTGTTGACGTCGAACTGACCGGCCAGAGCCGCGGTCCCCAGTTTGGTCGACTTCAGGTCGGACGCAACACCGGGGTCAGCCATGGAGAACGATTTGGGAATTCCCTTGAGAAGACTTCCGCCACCGCGTTCCCGCATCTCGGTCCAAGCCTGATTATAGTTTCCACTGAAGGGCTTGAGCGCCTTGAGATTATTACTCCAGGAACTCTTGGAAAAGGGCTCCGTGAAGGGCTCCTTGATGGATCTCAAGACATCGCCCCTGTCGAGCTTGAACTTCTTTCCGGAGAGTCTGCGAAGATTTTTGTTGGCGCGACCGACCTGTCGCGCCGTACGCGCGGCCCCGGCCCTGCCAAGATTCCCTAGCGCACGCTTGGCAAACTTGCCCGCAATCTTGGAGAATCCCTTACCGACACCCATCATGAGAAATCCGAGAGCGGCGAACCCCAAGTCCATCCACTCGGCATTTCCCTGGAGTACTTGAACAAAGGTCGCCACGAAATTGATCAAGGTCGCAATCATGGCGATGGCGCCCAGGACTCCAGCCAGGGCCTGACCGACAACCGGAATCCATCCGACAACAAGCGATAGGATCCCGCACCAGGTGGCGATGGTGGAGGTGACGTCCGCGACCCATGCGACCGCGGTGTCCCAGAAACCGTCCTTCAGCGAGTCGTGACTGATGACGGCATCGATGGATTCACAGGCCCGCTTGGCCGCATCGTTGCGGATCCTCCTGGCCGCGTTGACCTTCTCCCGCGCAGCGTTGATTTCATCGCCCGCCGCATCCCGCTTCGCCTCAAGGTCCTTTCGGTCCTTGTCGGCGTCCTCCTTCTTCCCGCCATTGCCCGTCAGGCCGTCAAGGCTCCTCTGCGCAGCCCCCTTGCGGTCGTCCGCATCCTTGGCGTCCCTGAGAGCCGCGTCCGCAATCTCCTGGGCCCGGTTCAGGTCCGATGCATAGTTCATCGGCCTGGCGTGAAGTTTGTCCTGGTATCCGCCGCCGACTTCGCCCACCCTCGTGCCAAGCGCATCCGCCGCCGTGTCATAACGCTTCAGTGCGGCTTCGAGCTTCTTGACATTCCCCTTTGCCTTCTCCCGGAACTCCGTTCCCGCCTTGCTGTCCCAGGAGTCGACTTCGGCGACCGCCTTGAGGTTTCGGATTTGCCGGTCCAACTCTTCTGCAGTTTTCCGGAGTTGACGGCCGAGAGCGGCAACCTGGTCAGGGTCCCCGGGGATCGGATCACTGTCCGCGATCGGATGCCAATCGCGGGGGCGACCGTGCATGACCTACTTCACCTTCTTTGCCGATGTGGCACCCTGAGCGCCCCGGATGGCCTCGGCCAACTGGTGATCGATTTCCTCGTACGCCTTGGCCGCAGCCTTGGCGATCTCGGCCAACGCCTCGATCTCCCCGGTCAGCTTCTCCCGGCTGATGTCCCAGTTGGTGACAAAGTCCTTGAACTTGTCCGCGAGATCGTCGTGTCCGAAGTCGTCGCCGTACTTTCCGCCGAGCTTCCCGAGCCCCTCGAATGCCTTTTTGACATTGCCGAGCCCGACCCCCATCTCTTTGATCACATCGAGATCAGCTCGAATGTACTCACCCTCACCAGACATGACGCCCCGCAATGCAGCGATGTAAGTTCCGACAAGAACGGTGCGGTGACGTGTCCGTACCGCACCGCACCCTGGCGCACCGTCAGCCGACGGTCACCGGCTCTTGGCCGACTTGGCCAGTTCCTCGTCGATCTGCTCGAACTTGTCGGCCGCGGTGGTCAGGTAGTCACCCATGCCGTCCAGACCGTCGAGCGTGTCCTTGGTGCCGCGGGTGAACTCCTCGAAGTTCTCGTCGAACGCCTTCGAGGAGCTCTTGGTGACATAGCCGGACTCGACCAGGTTGGCGATGTACTTGCGCAGGCCGTCGAGCTTCTCCTGGAGCTTTTCCTTCTCCTTCACGACATGCTTGGCTGCATCCCGCATGTCCTGGTATGTGACATCAAGGTCCTTGGCCATGAGACCGCTCCTCTTCACCGTGCCGCAGGGCCAACCCCCGTGGCTCCCTGTGCGCTGACGAGACGGATGGGCCGCGTGGTTCCACCCGGGTGATCGTCCGCTGTTGCGGCAGCAGCTTACGGGGGTGAACTGACGTGCCACATCCCCGAATCCCGAACCGGATCGGTGAACAGCACCGGTGAACAGGACGTCGTGAGCGGGTGCACAGCGCGTTGCCATCGGGAAGAGCAAGCGGAAGCGCAAGCAGAAGCACATGCGGAGCGCAAGCAGAAGAGCGTGCGGAAGCGCACCGGGTACCTCCCGCCCCGGCGCCGAACACCGGGTACCACCCGCCCCATTGCCCCGTCCCGGCGCCGAACGGATATCGTCGCTTCCACTGTGACCTGCGCAAGGGAGCGGTCACGGGGGGCTTGGGGAGGACAAGCGTGCGCCTGACTCTGACCGTCGTCGATCCGTTCGGCGGGGGCTCCGCCGATGTCGTACTCGATGCCGACCCCGAGTCCAGCGTCGGGGACATCGCCCAGGAGCTGGCCAAGCAGGTCGGGGTCGGCGGTGCGCAGATCATTCCGATCGGGCAGCACCACGCGGTCCCGTCGGGCGGCGCGCCCCTCGTGTATGTGGACGGGTACGCCGTCGATCCCACGGCCACCGTCGTCGGTTCGCCGCTGCGCGAGGGCGCCGTCGTCAGCCTCCAGGACCCCGCCGGATGCCTGCCCGGCGAACCCACCGGGCTGGTCGAACTGCGGGTCGTGGGCGGGCCGGTCGCCGGCTCCGTGCACCGGCTCGGCGTCGGCCGCTACGACATCGGCAGCGGCCCGGCCGCCGCCCTGCGCATCGACGACCCCGAACTCGACGCCCGCGCCGTCACCTTGTCAGTTGCAACCGATGGCACCTGCCAAGTCGCCGTGCACACGCACAAGGAAACGGTCACCCTCGACGGGAAGAAGATCTCCGAGGCCGACGGCGACGCCTGGCCGCTGGGCGCGCAGCTCGCCATCGGCAACACCCTCCTCGAACTCGGCCGCTACAGCCCGCCCAACGCCGCCCTGAAGTGGTCGGAGGACGGCATCGGGCTCGACTACAACCGGCCGCCCCGGCTGCGCCCGCCCGAGCGGCAGACCAAGTTCCGGCTGCCGTCGCCGCCGCGTGAGTACGAGGCCCGGCCGCTGCCCTGGCTGATGGCGCTGACGCCGCTGGTCGGCGCGGTGGTGTCGGTGCTCATCTTCCAGCGCTGGTACTACCTGATCATGGCGGGCCTGAGCCCCATCCTGCTGTTCGCCAACTACTTCATGGACAAGAAGCACGGGCGCAAGTCCCATGCGAAGCAGGTCAAGGAGTACAAGGAGCAGAAGGAGCGGATCGAGCAGGACGCGCAGGACGCGCTCGTCGCGGAGCGGCAGGACCGGCGGGGCGCCGTGCCCGACCCGGCCGCCGTCCTCTCCCTCGGCACCGGCCCGCGCACCCGGCTGTGGGAGCGGCGGCGCACCGACCGGGACCATCTGCTCATACGGTTCGGGACGGGCCGGCTGCCCTCCGAGGTCGTACTCGACGACCCGGAGCAGGACGAGCACCGCCGCCAGGTCACCTGGCACATCGAGGACGCGCCCGTCGCACTCTCGCTGCGCTCCCTAGGCGTCATCGGCATCGCGGGACCGGGCGACTCCGCCCGCGCCCTCGGCCGCTGGACGGTCGCCCAGACCACCGCGCTGCACAGCCCGATGGACGTCCAGTTCTACGTGTTGAGCGAGAACAGCGCGCAGCCCAGTTGGGACTGGGTGCGCTGGCTGCCGCACGCCAGGCCGACCGGCGGGCAGGACGCCAACGTCCTCATCGGCACGGACGCCGAGACCGTCGGCGCCCGCATCGGCGAGCTGACCCAGATCCTCGACGGCCGTAAGAAGGCCGCCGAGCAGAACCGCGGTCAGCGCACCGACTTCTCCGACCCGGACATCGTGGTCGTCTGGGACGGCTCGCGGCGGCTGCGCTCGCTGCCGGGCGTCGTACGGCTGCTGCGCGAGGGTCCCGCGGTGTCGATGTACGCGCTGTGCCTGGACGCGGAGGAACGGTTCCTGCCGGGCGAGTGCCAGGCGTTCGTCGTCGCCGAGCCCAAGGCGCAGGAGTACGACAGCCCCGCGCAGCAAGCGGTCCAGCAGCCGACGCCCGGGGGCTTCCCGTCCTTCCACGCCTGGCACACCACGACCAACCAGGAGAACGAACCCGCCGCGCAGGACCGGGAGTTGCGGCTGCGGGTCGAGGAGGCGGGCGCGGAGCGCATCAAGGACGTACGGCCCGACTTCGTCTCCGCCCCCTGGTGCCTGCGCCTGGCCCGCTCGCTGTCCCCGCTGCGGGACATCAGCGGCGAGACCGAGGACTCGGCGCTGCCGGGGGCGAGCCGACTGCTGGACGTGCTGCAACTGGAGCCGCCGACCGGGGACGCGATCACCGCCCGCTGGCGGATGGGCGGGCAGTCGACGCTCGCGGTCATCGGCGAGTCGTACGACGGTCCGTTCGGCATCGACATGCGCAAGGACGGCCCGCACGGTCTGATCGCCGGGACCACCGGTTCCGGCAAGTCCGAGCTGCTGCAGACCATCGTCGCCTCGCTGGCCGTGGCCAACACGCCTCAGAACATGACGTTCGTCCTCGTCGACTACAAGGGCGGCTCGGCGTTCAAGGACTGTGTGAAACTGCCGCACACCGTCGGCATGGTCACCGACCTCGACGCCCATCTGGTCGAGCGCGCCCTGGAGTCCCTGGGCGCCGAGCTGAAGCGGCGCGAGCACATCCTGGCCGCCGCCGACGCCAAGGACATCGAGGACTACCAGGACCTGGTGCGCCGCGACCCCTCGCACCCGCCGGTGCCCCGACTCCTCATCGTCATCGACGAGTTCGCCTCGATGGTGCGCGACCTGCCCGACTTCGTGACCGGCCTGGTCAACATCGCCCAGCGGGGCCGTTCGCTCGGCATCCATCTGCTGCTGGCCACGCAGCGGCCGAGCGGTGTGGTCTCCCCCGAGATCCGGGCCAACACCAACCTGCGGATCGCGCTGCGGGTGACGGACGGCGGCGAGTCCAGCGACGTCATCGACTCGCCGGAGGCCGGACACATCTCCAAGAACACGCCGGGCCGGGCGTACGTCCGGCTCGGGCACGCGTCGCTGGTGCCGTTCCAGTCGGGACGGGTCGGCGGCCGTCGGCCCGGTGCCGCGGACCCCACCGCCCTCGCGCCCTGGGTGGGCGAGCTGGCCTGGGCGGAGCTGGGCCGGGCCGCGCTGGTGAAGCCGAAGGCCGAGGCGCGCGAGGACGAGGAGATCACCGACCTGAAGGTGCTGGTCGACGCGGTCCGCGACGCCAACACCACGCTGGGCATCCCCGCGCAGCACAGCCCGTGGCTGCCCGCGCTCTCCGAGACGCTGCTGCTGGACGAGGTCGAGACACCGGTCGCGGCGCTTGCCCCGGGCCGGCTGCCGCCCGCGCCGTACGGCGTGGAGGACCTGCCCGCCGACCAGGCGCGGCGCCCGGTCGTCGTGGACTTCGCCACCTTCGGCCATCTGATGATCGGCGGCGCCCCGCGCAGCGGCCGGTCGCAGGTGCTGCGCACCATCGCGGGCTCCCTCGCCCGCACGCACTCCTGCGCCGACGTCCATCTGTACGGCATCGACTGCGGCAACGGCGCCCTCAACGCGCTGACCCGGCTGCCGCACTGCGGCGCGGTCGTCGGCCGCAACCAGACCGAGCGGGTCATCCGTCTCGTCAACCGGCTCAAGGGCGAACTCTCCCGCCGCCAGGACCTGTTGGCGGACAAGGGTTTCGCCGACATCGGCGAGCAGCGGGCCGCGGCGCCCGAGGACCAGCGGCTGCCGCACCTCGTGGTGCTCCTGGACCGCTGGGAGGGCTGGGTGCCCACGCTCGGCGAGATCGATCACGGTTCGCTGACCGACGAGTTGACGACGATGATGCGGGAGGGGGCGAGCGTCGGCATCCATCTGGTGCTGACCGGTGACCGTACGCTGCTCGTGGGCCGGATCGCGACGCTGACCGAGGACAAGTACGGTCTGCGGCTCGCCGACCGCAGCGACTTCTCCACGCTCGGCATCCCCGCCCGCAAGGTGCCCGAGGAGATCCCGCCGGGGCGGGCGTTCCGCAACGAGTCCGGTACGGAGACGCAGTTCGCGCTGCTCGCGGAGGACACCACCGGACAGGGGCAGGCGGCGGCGATCGCGGCGATCGGCGAGGCGGCGACGGTCAGGGACGCGGGCGTGCCGCGCGCGCACCGGCCGTTCCGGGTGGACAGCCTGCCGAGCCGGATCTCCTTCGAGGACGCGTGGGAGATGCGCGACCCGGAGACCTCCCGTTCGCGGCTGTGGGCGCTGGCGGGCATCGGCGGCGACGAGATCGTCGGCTTCGGCCCCGATCTCGCGGACGGCGTCCCGGCGTTCGTGGTCGCGGGCCCGGCGAAGTCCGGCCGCTCCACGGTCCTGATGAACTTCGCCCAGTCCTTCCTCACCCAGGGCATACGTCTGGTGGTCGCGGCCCCGCGCCAGTCGCCGCTGCGGCAACTCGACGGCAGGGAGGGCGTGTTGAAGGTCTTCACCGGGGACGACATCGACGAGGACGAGTTCGAGGAGGCCATCGACTCGGCGTCCCTGGAGGAGCCGATCGCCGTGCTCGTCGACGACGGGGAGATCCTGGAGGACTGCGATGCGGAGTCCCATATGAAGCGCCTCGTCTCCCGCGGCGCCGAACGCGGCCTCGCCCTTGTCATCGCCGGCGACGAGGAGGACGTGTGCAGCGGCTTCTCGGGCTGGCAGGTCGACGCGAAGAAGGCCCGCCGGGGCATCCTCCTGTCCCCGCAGGAGTCCTCCAGCGGCGACCTCATCGGCGTACGCCTCTCCCGCAGCCTGGTGGGCGGCCAGATCGCCCCCGGCAAGGGCATGCTCCACCTGGGCGACGGCGAACTGCGCACGGTGGTGATCCCAGGCTGAGCGCCCCCGCCGCACGCGCGACGGGGCGGTTCGGCTTCAGGCGCCAGGTTTCAGAGGGTCAGGCGACAGGCTTCGGGACCCGATCGTGACGGTTTGGCGTCCCGGTGTACGAGACCCAGCTCGTGCACGGCCACAAGCGCCTCGGCGAGGCCCGCACCGAGCATCCGTACCGAGCGCGGGGGCAGCGGGCCGTGGGCGGCGACGGCGGCCGCCGGGGAGGGTCCGGCCACCTACCCGGTGGCGACGCATGGCACCGGCGCGTCGGGGTCGGCGTCCAGGACGGGTGCCGTCCAGGCGCCGCCCGCCCGGCGCGCGGCCTCGATCTCGCGCCTCCGGCAGCAGGGTGGCGCCGCGGACCCGTGGCGTGGAGCGTCCCGGGCGGCACGGCCGCCGGTCTAGGCCAGCAGCTCCACCTTCACATCCGCGGGGAAGCCGGTCGTCGGGCCGACTCGGCGGGCGAACTCGGTGACCGCCGCCAGCTGCGGGGCGCCGAAGCGGAAGTCGAGGGTCGTGAAGTACTGCTCCAGGACCTTCTCGTCGAATGCCTCCCAGCGGGCCGCCTGCTCGGCGACCTTGCCGACCTCTTCCAAGGAGAGGTTGCGGGAGGACAGAAACGCCTCGTGCACCTGACGGGTGATCACCGGCTCGCGCTCCAGATAGTCGCGCCGGGCCGCCCAGACCGCGAAGACGAACGGCAGGCCCGTCCACTCCTTCCACAGCGTGCCCAGGTCGTGCACGTCGAGCCCGTAGCGCGGACCGTCGAGGAGGTTGGCCCGCAGCGCGGCGTCCCCGATGAGCACGGCCGCCTCCGCCTCCTGCATCATCAGGCTGAGATCGGGCGGGCAGCTGTAGTACTCGGGCCGTACGCCGAACCGCTCGGCGAGCAGCAGCTGGGCGAGGCGGACGGAGGTGCGGGAGGTGGAGCCGAGGGCGACCCGGGCACCGTCGAGCCGGTCGAGGGGGACCTGCGAGACGATCACGCAGGACATCACGGGGCCGTCGCAGCCGACCGCGATGTCCGGGAAGGCGACCAGGTCGTCCGCGTTCTTGAGGAACTCGACCAGGGTGATGGGCCCGATGTCGAGGTCCCCCCGCACCAGCCGCTCGCTGAGCTTCTCCGGGGTGTCCTTGGTCAGATCGAAGTCGAGGAGGGTGCCGGTTCTCGCGAGCCCCCAGTAGAGGGGCAGGCAGTTCAGGAACTGGATGTGGCCGACGCGCGGCCGGGTGCGAGAATTGTCCACATCGCGAGACTAGCCCTCGTGGGGTGCGGTGCCGACCACCCCCCTCCGTCAACCGGCCCAACGGTGTTCAAACTTCCGAGTGGCGTGATCTTGACCCCTATTGCTTCCGGCTGCCCGCATGCTAGGCTCGCCGCAAGTTGCAGTTTGGTTTCCCTTGCAGTACAGAGCCTGCGGAGCATGTAACCGCGGGCTCTCGTCGTTTTCAGACATATGCACTTGTGCGGCACTGTTTCACACTTGCAGGTTCTGGAGCAGGGCAACCCTTTGTGGGCCCAAGGAGGGCTTATGGCTACCGGAACCGTGAAGTGGTTCAACGCCGAAAAGGGCTTTGGTTTCATCGCCCAGGAAGGCGGCGGCCCCGACGTCTTCGTCCACTACTCCGCGATCAACGCTCAGGGTTTCCGTTCCCTCGAAGAGAACCAGCAGGTGAGCTTCGACGTGACCCAGGGCCCGAAGGGCCCGCAGGCGGAGAACGTCACTCCCGTCTGAGTAGCGATCCGATCGCAGCCTGAGAGAAGTACCCAAGGAGCCCCGCGCCTTTCGGCGACGGGGCTCCTGCCCTTTTCCACCGTCGGCCGCCGCCAGGTGTGCTGCATGAT
This sequence comes from Streptomyces sp. NPDC004752, assembly GCF_053601275.1. Classification (NCBI taxonomy): domain Bacteria; kingdom Bacillati; phylum Actinomycetota; class Actinomycetes; order Kitasatosporales; family Streptomycetaceae; genus Streptomyces; species Streptomyces sp. NPDC004752. The sequence continues at coordinate 117,194 of NZ_JBSGBN010000005.1, forward strand.
CAGCACGAAAGTCGTCCCGGGCGCCGACGCCTCATACGCGTGCGGCACGTCGTATCCCCGGTACGTCGCCGTAATTCCCGGGCCCCATTCGAACCCCTCCCCGCGGGGGCCGGCCTTCGCCTCCCGGTGCTCACGATCAGATGTTCGACCGCTCACGGGACGTGCGCCTCGGACTCGCGTGCCGCGGTCTGGATCTCGGGGCTCGCCCTGCTCGCCACCTGGAACGGGCGTGCGCTCGCGGTGCGGGCCTGGTCCTGGTCCCGGCGGTGACGCCTGCGGTGCCGGTCTCGGCCCACGGACCGACACGACCGGCTGATCCGGGTGCGTGGCTATCCCGCGTACAGGCCCTCCACCGCCTCGGTGAAGTCGCGCATGATCTGGGCGCGGCGCAGCTTCATCGAGGGGGTGAGGTGGCCCGCCCGCTCGGTGAAGTCCGCCGGGAGGATCGTGAACTTCCTGATGGACTCGGGGCGGGACACCAGCCGGTTCGCCTCGTCCACCGCGCGGTGCAGGATCGCGATCAGGTCCGGGTCGTCCACCAGGAGTTCCGGCGGCACCGGGTGCTTGCCGTTGATCCGGCGCCAGTGGGTGATGCCTTCGGGGTCGAGGGTGATGAGGGCGCTGACGTAGGGACGGGCGTCGCCGACCAGCATGACCTGGGAGATCAGGGGGTGCGAGCGCAGCCAGTCCTCCAGCGGGGCCGGTGCCACCGACTTGCCGCCCGCCGTGATCAGCAGCTCCTTCTTGCGGCCGGTGATCGTCAGATAGCCCTCGTCGTCCAACTGCCCGATGTCGCCCGTCGCCAGCCAGCCGTCCCGGGTCGCCGGGACCACCCCGCCCGCCCGCGGCTCCCAGTAGCCGCGCAGTACGTGCTCGCCCGCGATCAGGATCTCGCCGTCCGCGGCGATACGGATCTTCGTGCCCGGCAGGGGCCAGCCCACCGTCCCCAGACGGGGCTTGAGCGGCGGGGTCACGGTGGAGGCGCCGGTCGTCTCGGTCAGCCCGTACCCCTCGAAGATCTCGATGCCGGCGCCGGCGTAGAAGGCGGCCAGGGGGCGGCCGAGGGGGGAGCCGCCGCAGATCGCGTACCGGACCCGGCCGCCCAGCGCGTTGCGGATGCGGCGGTAGACCAGGGGGTCGTAGCAGGCACGGGCCGTGCGCAGGGCACGGCTCGGGCCGCTGCCGGTACCCGTCTGCCGGGCCTCCAGTGCCTCGCCGTAGCGCCTGGCCACCGCCGCGGCGCGGTCGAAGGAGGCGACCCGGCCGCTCGATTCCGCCTTGGCGCGCGCGGTGTTGAAGACCTTCTCCAGCATGTACGGGATGGTCAGCAGACAGGTCGGGCGGAAGGCCGCGAGGTCCGGCAGCAGCTGCTCCGGCTTGAGGCTCGGGGCGTGGCCCAGCCGTACCCGCGCCCGGATGCAGGCGATCGCCACCATGCGGCCGAAGACATGGGACATCGGGAGGAACAGCAGGACGGACGCCTCTTCGGAGGTCTTCGCCTTGAAGATCGGGTAGAGCAGCTCGATGGCGTTGTCCACCTCGGCGAAGAAGTTGCCGTGGGAGAGCGCGCAGCCCTGGGGGCGGCCGGTGGTGCCGGAGGTGTAGATGAGCGTGGCGAGGGTGCCCGGGCCGAGCATGCCTCGGCGGACGGAAACCTCCGCCTCCGGCACCTGGCCGTCGCCGAGTTCCGCGAGCCGTTCCAGGTGGTCCTTCTCGATCACCCACAGGTGCCGCAGGTCGGGCACCCGGTCGAGTTCCGGGCCGAGGGCGGCGGCCTGGCCCGCGGTCTCCGTCACCAGGGCCACGGCGCCGGAGTCCTGGAGGATCCAGCGGGTCTGGAAGGCGGACGAGGTGGGGTAGACGGGGACCGTCACCAGGCCGGCCGCCCAGGCGGCGAAGTCGAGGAGGGTCCACTCGTAGCGGGTGCGGGCCATGACGGCGACCCGGTCGCCCGGTGCCAACCCCTCCGCCAGCAGCCCCTTGGCCAGGGCGAGCACCTGCTCGGCGAAGGCCGCCGCCGTCACGTCCGCCCAGCGGCCGTCCGCCGTGCGGCGGCTGAGGACCACGGCGCCGGGGTCCGCCGCCGCGTTGTCGAAGGGCAGGTCGGCGAGCGACCCGTGCCGCACGGGCGGGGCGAACGGCGGTACGGACACCTCGCGCACGACGCCGTCCAGCCGCCGGGTCTCGGGCTCGACGAGGATCGGGGTGCCGTCGTAGTCGGTGGCGGAGACCGTCATGCCGGAGGAGACGGGAACGTTCGGGTACGGGGTGGACACGGGGCGGCTCCTCGGGCGTGCAGCGGTGGACTGCTTGCTGCATGACGTACGTGCCTCGCGCACCGAGGCGTTCACCGTCGACGGGCCGAGCGGCCGTATTTGAGAGATTACTGACGGTTAGTTGGTGATCGTACGGACCGGCTGTGGTGGGGTTGTGCGGCTTTGGGGAGGGTCCGGAGCCGGGGCTGTGCAACCTCGGGGATGACATGAGGGGCCGTCACCTTCGCTCCAGGACGGCCGTGCCGCCCCGGCCGCCGCGCACGGCAGATGGATGGTGGCCCGCTGCCTCGCCGCGCACGGGACGGCGGAGGCGGTGCGGGGGCGGGCGGAGTTCCGGGCGCCTGTGCCGCTGCCGGGGACGGTGGCGGTGGCGGTGACGTACGCGGCCGATGGCGGACGACGGGCGGCCTGGCCCGGTACCACGCCCGGTGTCCCGCCCGGCCGCTGCGGTTCGAACTGCGCGGCGGGGACGGCCGGATCCATGTGGCCGGTGCCGTCTACCCGGGCTGAGCCACCGGCTCGCCGACGTCCCCGGGTTCGCCGGGCTCTTCGGCCTCCCCGGGCTCTTCGGGCGGCGTCCAGGGGCGGTCGGCCATGAGGTTGGCCAGGCCCGCCCACGCGAAGTTCATCAGGGTCGCCGCCGCCTGCCGCGCCGTGACGCCCGGGGTGGTGTTGGCCCAGGCTGCAAGGGACTCGGCCGCGCCCACCAACGCCTCGGCGAGCCCGGCGACCTCGCGCTCGGGCAGCTCCGGGTTGCGGTGCGCCTCCCGGGCCGCGACCACGATCAGCCGGGTCACAAACGCGACGATCTCCTCGCGCATCGTCGTGACCTCGGCCGCGAAGGCCGCGCCATGGGTGCGGGCCTGGCGGTGCAGCACGGACCAGGCGTCCGGGTGCTCACCGGTGTGCGCGAAGAACGCCCGCAGCCCGTCCCAGAGTTGACGGTCGGCTGGCCGGCCGGGCCGGACCCCGGAGCGCACCGCGTCCGTCAGTGCCTTGGCCTCACGCCGGATGCAGGCCGTGAACAGGTCTTCCTTCGAGTTCAGGTACAGGTACACCAACGGCTTGGACACGCCCGCCAGTTCGGCGATCTCGTCCATCGACGCGGCCGTGTACCCCCGCCGTCCGAAGATCCGTACGGCGGCGTCGAGCATCTGCTGCTCCCGGACCGCCCGCGGCATCCTCTTGGTCTTCACGGCACCCATGGGGCCAGACTAGTTGGCCCCGGATGCCCGGTGCGGGATCAGGACGGCTGGCCCTGGGCGCGGGAGGTGTCGTCGGCCAGGTCCTCCTGGCGGCGGTTGGCCTCCAGGCCGGCCTTTGCCCGGTCGACCCGGCGCACGATCTGGACGGAGGCGCGCTCCCGCTCCCGGCGCAGCACGACGAAGCTGATCGGCGCCGAGAGCACCATCGCGAGCAGCAGCACCCACAGGAAGTTGGAGTCGCCGAAGCCGCGCGGGAAGACACCGGAGTAGACGAGGCCCCAGACGACGAGGAGGCAGCCCGCGAAGATACCGAGGCGCATCAGCGTGTAGCGGAGCATCTCAATCCACTCTTCCGTTTCTGGCGGTCCCCCGCTCGACGGAGCCGGGGGAGGTCGGAACACCCCAAAGGGCATCTTCCAGTGAAGCACGCCCGCCGCCCGATCTTGGCGGCGGGTGTCGGGTCTCACGTGAGCGGCAGCCGCACCCTTGTGTGGTCAGGCCCGTCGCCCGGCTGTGCGGCGACGGTGGCCGGTCGCGCGGTTCCCCGCGCCTCTTGGACGCGTCCCCTGGACGCCTGCTGTCCGGGCACCGCCCGCCCGCCCCGGGCATGCTCGGGGCCCGGCGCGGTGCGGTCAGCCGTCGACCGCGACTCCTTCAGACCCGCATCGGCTGCGGCGACTCGCGGCGCAGCGGGTCCGGGCCGTCGTACTCGCGGATGATCTCGTAGCGCGTATTGCGCTCCACGGGGCGGAAACCGGCGTCGCGGATGAGGTCCAGCAGGTCCTCGCGGGTCAGCTTGTTCGGCGTACCGAAGTTGTCCGCGTCATGGGTGATCTTGTACTCGACCACCGAGCCGTCCATGTCGTCGGCGCCGTGCTGGAGCGCGAGCTGGGCCGTCTGCACCCCGTGCATCACCCAGAACACCTTGACGTGCGGAACGTTGTCGAACAGCAGCCGGGAGACGGCGAACGTCTTCAGCGCCTCGGCACCGGTCGCCATCTGCGTCCGGGCCTGGAGGCGGTTGCGAATCCTGCCGTCCTTCATGTCGACGAAGTCATGCTGGTAGCGCAACGGGATGAAGACCTGGAAACCGCCGGTCTCGTCCTGGAGTTCACGCAGCCGCAGCACATGGTCGACCCGGTGCCGGGGCTCCTCGATGTGGCCGTACAGCATGGTGCACGGAGTCCTGAGCCCCTTCTCGTGCGCCAGCCGGTGGATGCGTGACCAGTCCTCCCAGTGGGTGCGGTGGTCCACGATGTGCTGCCGCACCTCCCAGTCGAAGATCTCCGCGCCGCCGCCGGTCAGCGACTCCAGACCGGCGTCGATCAGCTCGTCGAGGATCTCGGAGGCGCTGAGCCCGGAGATGGTCTCGAAGTGGTGGATCTCCGTCGCCGTGAAAGCCTTCAGGGAGACGTCCGGCAGCGCCGCCTTCAACTCCCGCAGCGAGCGCGGGTAGTAACGCCACGGCAGGTTGGGGTGCAGGCCGTTGACGATGTGCAGCTCGGTGAGGTGGTCCGCCTCCATCGCCTTGGCCAGCTTGACGGCCTCCTCGATGCGCATCGTGTACGCGTCCTTCTCGCCCGGCTTGCGCTGGAAGGAGCAGTAGGCGCAGGACGCGGTGCACACGTTCGTCATGTTGAGGTGCCGGTTGACGTTGAAGTGCACGACATCGCCGTTCTTGCGGGTGCGCACCTCGTGGGCGAGACCGCCCAGCCACGCCAGGTCGTCCGACTCGTACAGCGCGATGCCGTCCTCGCGGGTCAGGCGGACGCCCGCCCGGACCTTCTCCTCCAGCTCGCGCTTGAGCCCGACGTCCATGCACTTGCCTCTCTCTCGAAGACTCCGCCCACCGTACGCCCCCGCGGCTACACCTCCTCGGGCAGCTCACCCACCCGGTTCTCCCACTTGGTCGACAGCACGATGGTGGTGCGGGTGCGCGAGACGCCCTTGGTCCCCGACAGCCGGCGGATGATCCGTTCCAGGCCGTCCACGTCCGCGGCCCGCACCTTGAGCATGAACGAGTCGTCACCCGCGATGAACCAGCAGTCCTCGACCTCGGGCAGGTCCTTCAGCCGGTGGGCCACGTCCTCGTGGTCGACCGCGTCCGACAGGGAGATGCCGATCAGGGCCGTGACGCCGAGACCGAGGGAGGCCGCGTTCACGGTGGCCCGGTAGCCGGTGATGACTCCGGCCGCCTCCAGCCGGTTGATGCGGTCGGTGACGCTGGGGCCCGACAGTCCGACGAGGCGCCCCAACTCCGCATAGGAGGCCCGGCCGTTCTCTCTCAGGGCCTGAATGAGCTGCCTGTCCACCGCGTCCATGCGATCGAAGCCTTCCGCTGAGGAGATCCGATGTCAGATCTGCGAAGTTCCTGAAGTTTTCCGAAGTGGTGAGCGCTGCCGGTGCCGCCTGATACTCACTCGGTCCGGGCGCCACCGCCGAGTTCGCCCGCCCAGCGGCGGTAGAGCCGGTGCGGCACGCCCGCCGCGTCGAGGACCCGGCCGGCCACGAAGTCCACCAGGTCCTGGATGTGGGTGGCCCCCGCGTAGAAGGCCGGCGAGGCGGGCACCACGGTCGCGCCCGCGTCGTCCAGAGCGACCAGGTGGCGCAGCGTCTGGCCGTTCAGCGGGGTCTCCCGCACGGCCACCACCAGGCGGCGGCGCTCCTTGAGGGTGACGCTCGCCGCCCGCTGGAGCAGGTCCTTGGACAGCCCGAGCGCCACACCGGCCACGCAGGCGGTGGAGGCGGGGACGATGAGCATGCCCTGCGCCGGATACGACCCCGAGGACGGCCCGGCGGCCAGGTCCCCCGGGGTCCAGTACCGCACCCGCTCGATGTCCACCTCGAACGTCCCGGGCTTGCCGTCGGCCCCAAGCGACAGCCATTCCCGCAGGTCCTGGCGCCAGTGGCCGTCCCGGAAGGCGATCTGGGTCTCATCGAGCAGCGTGAGCCGCGAGGCCCGGGACACGACGAGATCGACCCGCTCGCCCGCCGCCAGCAGCGCCCGCAGCACGGCCGCCGCATACGGGGTTCCGGAAGCTCCGGACACCCCCACGATCCAAGGCGCGCGCTGCGTTTCTCCTGCGTTCACACCTTGAGCGTACCGGCGTGCCCCTTCGTGTTCAGGACGGGGCAGCAGCCTGGGCCGTTCCCCGCATGGGCGGGGAGCACATGACCGTGAACGGATTCATGGGAATCGCCCTCGGATCATCCCCGCCATGGCGGGGACGTCGGACAACGTAGCCCGTGGTGGACCCCCGGACCGGCCGTCCGCCCTCCGCCACTCGAAGGGGCGGAGGAGCTACACGGTCAGCCCCCGCATCAGCAGGTCGATCAGGGCGCAGACGAAGAGGCTGATGCCGATGAAACCGTTCGTCGAGAAGAAGGCGCGGTTGAGGCGGGAGAGGTCGTGGGGTCGGACGATCGTGTGTTCGTAGAGGAAGGCGCCCGCGACGATCACCAGGCCCAGCCAGAAGAACGCGCCCGCGTCCGTGGCGACCGCGTACCAGGCGAACAGGACCGTCGTGATCGTGTGGCACACCCGCGCGCCCCAGATCGCCGCCGGAATGCCGAACCGGGCCGGAACCGACATGACGCCGACGGCCCGGTCGGTCTCCACGTCCTGGCACGCGTAGATCAGGTCGAAGCCGCCGATCCAGATGCCGACCGCGAGCCCCAGGATCGCCGCGTTCCAGGACCACTCGCCGCTGATCGCGAGCCAACCGCCCACCGGACCCATCGCCTGGGCCAGGCCCAGGATGGCCTGCGGGAAGTTCGTGAACCGCTTGCCGTACGGGTAGACCACCATCGGGATCACCGCGACGGGGGCGAGGGCCAGGCACAGCGGGTTCAGCAGGGCCGCCGCGCCGAGGAAGACCACCAGCGCGATCAGGGCGCCGGTCCAGGCATGCCGCACGGACATCGCGCCGGTCACCAGCTCGCGGTGCGCGGTGCGCGGGTTCCGCGCGTCGATCTCGCGGTCGATGATCCGGTTGACCGCCATCGCGAAGGTGCGCAGGCCCACCATGCAGACGGTGACCAGCAGCAGCCGGCCCCAGTGGATGTTCTTGTCCCACTCGTACATCGCGGTCAGCGACGCGATGTAGGCGAAGGGCAGCGCGAAGACGGAGTGCTCGATCATCACCAGGCGCAGAAACGCCCGGGTGCGTCCCGGTTGCGGAATCGCGGCGGAAGCGCTGCTCACCGGCCGTACTCCGGGTCACCCCCGCGGCGGCGGGGACGCCCCGTCCCCGCGCTGCCGCACACCATCAAGTCGGTGTCCTTCACAGTCCGTACTCCTTCCAGCGGCGGTCCACCAGGGCCGCCGTGTCGGGGTCCGACAGGACCATGTCCGGCCAGCCCCCGTCCCTCGTGTAACCCTCCTCGGGCCACTTCCGGGTCGCGTCGATGCCCGCCTTGCCGCCCCAGAACTGCTGGTAGGAGGCGTGGTCGAGATGGTCGACGGGGCCCTCCACGACGGTCAGGTCGCGGGCGTAGTCCGTGTTGCCGAGGGCCCGCCAGGCGACCTCGTGCAGATCGTGCACATCGCAGTCCGCGTCGACGACCACGATCAGCTTCGTCAGCGACATCATGTGCGCGCCCCAGACCGCGTGCATCACCTTCTGGGCGTGCTTCGGGTACTTCTTGTCGATCGACACGATCGCGCAGTTGTGGAAGCCGCCCGCCTCGGGCAGGTGGTAGTCCACGATGTCCGGGACGATGATCTTCAACAGCGGCAGGAAGAAACGCTCGGTCGCCCGGCCGAGGGGTCCGTCCTCCGTCGGGGGGCGGCCCACGACGATCGACTGGAGCAGGGGCCGCCTGCGCATCGTGACGCAGTCGATGGTGAGCGCCGGGAACGGCTCCTGGGGCGTGTAGAAGCCGGTGTGGTCGCCGAAGGGACCCTCCGGCAGCATCTCGCCGGGCTCCAGCCACCCCTCCAGGACGACCTCCGCGGTGGCCGGCACCTGCAACGGCACGGTCTTGCAGTCGACCATCTCGATCCGCTTGCCGGCGATGAAGCCGGCGAAGAGGTACTCGTCGATGTCGCCGGGGAGCGGGGCGGTGGACGCGTAGGTCACGGCGGGCGGACAGCCGAAGGCGATGGCGACCGGCAGCCGCTCGCCCCTGCGGGCGGCCACCTGGTAGTGGTTCCGGCTGTCCTTGTGGATCTGCCAGTGCATGCCGATGGTGCGCCGGTCATGGCGCTGGAGGCGGTACAGGCCGAGGTTGCGGATCCCGGTCTCCGGGTCCTTGGTGTGGGTGAGCCCCAGATTGAAGAAGGAGCCGCCGTCCTTCGGCCAGGTGAACAGCGCGGGCAGCGCGTGCAGATCGACATCGTCACCGTGCAGGACGACCTCCTGCACGGGCGCGTTGTCCGACTTGACCTTCTTCGGCGGTACGTGGGTCATCGCGCCCAGCTTCCCGAACGCCTCGCGCACGCCGACGAAGCCGTGCGGCAGTTCGGGGCGGAGCAGCCCGCCGATCCGGTCGGAGATCTCGCCGTACGACTTCAGGCCCAGGGACTTGAGCAGCCGCCGGTCGGTGCCGAAGACGTTCATGGCGAGCGGCATGCTCGATCCGCGCACGTTCTCGAAGAGCAGTGCCGGGCCGCCGGACTTCTGCACCCGGTCGACGATCTCCCCGACCTCCAGGTGGGGATCGACCTCGGCCTTGATGCGCTTGAGGTCGCCCTCGCGCTCCAGGGCCCTGAGCAAGGAGCGAAGATCGTCGTACGCCATGGGGTCCAGTATCCCCGAGCGGCTACCCTGGCCCCGTCACGGGGGGCCGGTGCGGAACCCCTCCATCGTTTCCAGAGGACTTCTCCCCATGCTCAGGCTGCTGATGTACCTCGTGCCGCTGGCACTGACGATCTTCGCGCTCATCGACTGCCTGAACACCCCCGAGGACGAGGCACGGCACCTTCCCAAGATCGCCTGGGTCTTCATCATCCTGCTCTTCTGGATCGTCGGCCCGATCGCCTGGCTGGCCGCGGGCAAGGTACGCCAGCCGCCCGCGAACGGCCGCACACCGTCCGAATGGCACCGCAACCACCGGTTCGAGCAAGTCGCCCCGGACGACAACCCCGAGTTCCTGAAGTCCCTGTCGGAGGAGAACAAGCGGGACGAACAGCTCCTGAAGAACTGGGAGGCCGATCTGCGCCGCCGCGAGGAGGAACTGCGCCGCAAGGAAACCGGCGAGGAACCGAAGGACGGCTGACCCGCGACGAGCGTCCTGCTGGCGGCAGTCCTGCCTCTTGTCTCTTGTGCAACCCGGTCGTTGCGCGCTGATGCACCTCGGTCGTTGCACGCCGAACGCGGGCGGGCCGGGCTACCGATACGGCACCAGGAGGTACGCGGGGTCTTCCTCGGGTCGGATCTCCTTCGGTCCCCTGGCGTACCGGTGGCAGAACTCCACCGGCTCCTCGAAGGTGACCGCCATGAGTGCCTCGGCTCCCGGCATGGGTACCGCGGGCCCGACGACGTAGTGATGGCATGTGACCTCGTCCACCTGCTCAGGTGACCCCGCCGAAGAACCCGTGAGGATGCCGCCCCCGTGGCCCGGCGTCCCCTCCACGCTCCACTGCGCATGCAACCCCACGACTCCCGGTTCCGGACACCGCCAACGGAATCGCGTCACACACAACGCGCCGACGTTGAACCATGAACTCCATCCCCGGCCATCGCTGAGAAAACCCAGCTCAGAACCTTCCATCACCCCGTAATCGAACGGGAGGCTGCTCCAGTGGCCCACCAGCAGTTCATCCAGGTCCATGGGTGGATTTTCGCGCGTCGAGCGGTCTTCCTTCCCGACCGGGTCCGATGAGACAGCGACCGGCGTCCCACTCGCGCTCGCCGCTCAACTCCCGCCGCCCGCATAGCCTTCGCAGCGATGACGAGCGATGACGAGCGGTGATCACCGGGACGGAACCCGCGGGGTGCGGCTGCGCACCGTGGACCTCGCGCGGGCCGTCGGTGTCTCGACGCAGCAGATCCGCAACTACGAGGACGCCGGTGTGCTGCCTCCGGCCGAGCGGTCGGCGACCGGCTACCGGAGCTTTGGGGAGGTGCACCGACGGGCCCTGCTGACGTACCGGTCGCTGCCCGCGGGGTACGGGCCGGTGCAGGCGGCGCGGATCATGCGGGCGGTGCACGCCGCGGACGTGCCCGGCGCGCTCGCCCTCGTGGACGCGGCGCACGCGGCACTGCACGAGGAGCGCGGCGCGCTGCGAGCGACGGGCGAAGCGCTTGAGACCCTCACCGGACAGCCCCCAAGGGCCGTACCGCGGGCGGGGCTGCGCATCGGGGAGCTGGCGGCGCTGCTCGGCGTCCGCGCGTCCGCGCTCCGCGTCTGGGAGGACGCCGGCCTGCTCACGCCCGGCCGCGAGCGCGGCACGCGCTACCGCCGCTACTCTCCCGCCGACGTACGCGACGCCCGGTTGATCCACACCCTGCGCCGCGCTCACCACGGCTTCGAGCAGATCCGCCCGGTTCTCGACGAGCTGCGCCGGGAGGGCAGCGGCGAGGCGCTGCGGGCCGCGCTCGCGCTGCGCGGCCGGACACTCACGGCCCGCTCCCGAGCGATGCTCACGGGCACGGCCCGGCTGCACGAGTACCTCGACCACCTCGACGGACTCAACCGCCTCGACCAACTCGGCTGACGCGGACGGCTCGGCGGACCCGACGGGGTCAGCGGGCACGGCGGACGCAACCGGTTCGGCAGACGCCGACGACTCGGTGGACGCCGACGACTCGGTGGACGCGACCGGCACCGCAGATACGGACGGCCCGGTCAACGCGAACGGCAGGCGGACGCGGACGCCGCGGTGGCCGCGATGCCGACGCGCACGCGCCGACGCGCACGCTCGTGTGTCAGCGCAGGCGGGACGACGACAGGATCGACAGGAGGTGGGCCGGCACCATCACCCAGGTGATCACGGCCAGCGCGCCGAGCGCCCAGCGCGTGGGTTCGATCCCGCCGGTCACGGCGTCCGCAACGGCAGCCGCCAGCAGCACCAGCGACGCCTCGATGCCGTTCGTCACCCGGTGGATCTTGAACGCCGCCGCCAGCCGCCGCACGGTGGCCACGCCCTGGGAGCGCGGCCGGGTCGACTCGTCGTCGGCGACGCCCAGCCCGCGCCGGGCACGGGCCACGTCCACCAGATCGGTGGATGCCTTCAGCAGGACGACGCCCAGCGCCGTGGCGATCCCGACCGACAGCCAGCCGCCGAAGCCGTTCTCGGCGGTCCGGAACCCGGCGCCCGCCAGCAGCGCCGCGTCCGCGAGATAGGCGCCCAGCCGGTCGACGTAGATCCCGGTGGCGCTGTTCTGTCCCTTCCAGCGGGCGACCTCGCCGTCCACGCAGTCGAAGAGCAGGAAGAGCTGCATGAGGATCACCGCCAAGACGGCCCCGGCCAGGCCCGGTATCAGCAGCGCGGCGCCCGCCGCGACCCCGCAGCCGACCATGGTCCAGGTCAGCTGGTCCGGCGTGACGCGCGTACGCACCAGTTGGCGGGTGAACCGCAGCGAGAGCCGTCGCATGTACAGGCGCCCGGCCCAGTGCTCGCCGTTGCGGCTCGCCAGCTTGGCCTGCGGCTGACAGACCTCTCGCAGCTCCTCCAGAACCGGAGCAGCAACCATGACCGTTCCTCCCACCCGGGGCCCAACTGCCGCTCACGCGGCGACGATCGGGCCAGCGTACAGAGTGCGTTTCCCTCCGCTTTACCTAGGCCGCCATGGCAGGTCGTACGCCGGTAACCTCGGCGCGCGACCCGACGGCACCCCCGCCCGCAACCGGGCGACATTCGGCACCGGTGGGCCCTCGGAGGTACGTTCCGCACGTTGCCCCGGAGTTGGCGCGAAGGAGAGTGGACGCATGGACCGCATGGACCACACCGACCGGGAACGGGCCCGCGGCTGGCTCGCCACCGCCGTCGCCGAGGCCCGCGCCGGACTGGCCGAGGGCGGTATCCCGATCGGCGCCGCCCTCTACGGCCCCGACGGCGCCCTCCTCGGCCGCGGCCACAACCGCCGCGTCCAGGACGACGATCCATCGATGCACGCGGAGACGGCCGCGTTCCGCGCCGCGGGGCGGCAGCCGACGTACCGGGGCACGACGATGGTCACCACCCTGTCGCCCTGCTGGTACTGCAGCGGTCTGGTGCGGCAGTTCGGCATCTCGCGGGTCGTGATCGGCGAGGCCGTCACCTTCCACGGCGGGCATGACTGGCTGGCCGCGCACGGCGTGGAGATCCTTGTCCTGGACGACCCCGAGTGCGTCGGGCTGATGCGCGACTTCATCAAGGACCGACCGGCGCTGTGGGGCGAGGACATCGGTGAGTGACCCCCGCATCCCATGATCGACCGCATCCCATGATCGACCGCATCCCACGATCGACCCGCTGCCCGGATCAACTGGTACCCGGATCAACTGGTACCCGGAGCGGGAGGTGATCGGTGATCGGTGGTCGGTGAACCGCGGCCGGGGCGGTTCCGCGTCGGGCCGCACACCGGCTTCGGGACGGTCACCGTCCTCGATTCGAGCGGCAGGCGGGCCGCGGCGGGGCGGAACGCTCGACTGGGCCGGGCCGCCCCCTGGCCCCCTGCCCGGGCCGGGCCATCCGGCCGACGGCGCACCCCGGGCGGGCCTGCCCTACGCGTCGGTGCCCGACTCCATGCGCTCGACCAGACGCTCGAAGCGGGCCCGCCAGCGTGACTCCGACTCCGCCTGGCCCTCCCCCTCGCCCAGGAACTCGTGGGTGAAGCGGAGCACGCTCCTGCCGGGCCCGCCCCGCTCCAGGTGGAACCTGAGCCGGCCGCCGTCCTCCAGCGTGTACTCCGCGACCCGGTCCACGTCCCACGCGGTCACCCGTCCGGTGCCCAGCTCACGCAGGGTGACCGCGCCGCCGAGCCGGGGTTCGAGGACGTCGGCGGCGGTGAGCCAGCCCGCGAGCCCGTCGGGCGTGGTCAGCGCGGGCCAGACCGTTTCCATGGGCCGCGGCAGGTGCACCAGGAAGCGGAGCAGATGCGCGTTCCCGGGGGTCCGGCTGCCGCCCTGTTCGATGGATCCGGCCATGACACCAGCCTGGACCGGCGCGGAACGTTCCGCACCCGGGTCAGACGCCCGCGTACGAGTGCTTGCCGCTCACGAAGATGTTCACGCCGTAGTAGTTGAACAGCCAGCAGCCGAACGCGATCAGCGCGAGGTAGGCGGCCTTGCGGCCCTTCCAGCCGGCGGTGGCGCGGGCGTGCAGGTAGCCGGCGTAGGCGACCCAGGTGATGAAGGACCAGGTCTCCTTGGGGTCCCAGTTCCAGTAGCGGCCCCAGGCGTCGCCCGCCCAGATCGCGCCCGCGATGATCGTGAACGTCCACAGCGGGAAGACGGCCGCGTTGACCCGGTAGGCGAACTTGTCGAGCGAGGCGGAGGCGGGCAGCCGCTCCAGCACCGAGGTGGCGAACGTGCCGGGCCGGCCGCCGCCCTGGAGCTTGTTCTCGTACGAGTCCTTGAACAGGTAGAGGATCGTGGCGACCGCGCCGACGTAGAACACCGCGCCGCAGAAGATCGCGGTGGAGACGTGGATGTACAGCCAGTACGAGTGCAGGGCCGGAACCAATTGGTCGCTGGCGGTGTACAAGACAGTGACGGCGAGGCCGAGATCGAGGAGGACCGTGGTGGTGAGGAACAGCCCCAGCCAGCGGACGTTCTTCTTCAGTGCCAGCAGCGTGAGGTACACGCCGACGGCGACCGTGGAGAAGGTGATGTTGAACTCGTACATGTTGCCCCACGGCGCCCGCTCCACGGAGGCCGCGCGGGCGATGACCCCGCCCAGCTCCACCAGGAAGGCGAGCACGGTGAGCGAGATGGCGATACGCCCGAAGAGATCGCCCTGTTCGTCACCGCCATGGGCGCCGGGGCCGTCCGGCACGTCCCGGGCGCCGGCCGCCGCGCGGACGACGACCTTGGGCCGCTCCAGCACGGCGGTACCGCCGGCGTTCTGCACGGTGACGGCGGGCGCTTCCGCCTTCTTCTTCGGCACATCGGCGGTCAGCGCGGCGGCCGTGCGGCCGACCTTGCTGCGGCTGCCGAGCAGCCATTCCGCGATATACGCGAAGAAGGCCAGCGTGTACACGGCCATCGACGAGTAGATCAGCGTGTTGCTGACGCTCGCGAGATGTTCGTTGGTCGCGACGGCGAGATCGATTGCGGCGGCGGAAGTCACTGCTTCTCAGCCCCTTCGGCGGGTACGGCCGGGGAGTCGGCGGATGGTGAAGGTTCGTCGTCGGGGTCGGGTGCCCCGGGCGCGCGGTCATAGAGGACGCCGGCGAGATCGCCCAGTTCCTCGGGGACCTTGGCGGACTCACTGCGGCCGAGGCCGGCCATCTCTACGACGGTGACCCCGTCGGGGCCGGGCACGGCCCGCACCCAGACGCGGCGGCGCTGGATGAACAGGGACGCGGCAAGGCCGAAGATCGCGGCGATGGCACCGCCGAGGGCCCAGCCGGCACCGCTCTCCTGAACGATCTCGAAGCCGGCCCACTCCTTGATGTCCTTCTCGAAGGTGATGGAGCCGGCGCCGTCCGGGAGGGTCATGGTCTTCCCCGGGGTGAGCTGCTTCTTCAGCAGGTTGCCCTTGGAGTCCTTGAACTCCTTCATATGGGTCTTGTCGAGTTGGTACACGCTCTGCGGCAGCCCGGAATCGACGCCCAGGTCGCCGTGGTAGGCGTTCAGCGCCAGCATCGGGCTGAGCGCCGCCGGGAACTGGGAGAGCATCGGGCTCCCCTTGCCGCCGTAGGTCGGCAGGAAGAAAGCCTGGAAGCCGAGTTGCTCGCTGACGCCCTTGGGGTTCTTGTAGCCGTCCATGACCTTGACCACACCGGACGAGGTGACGTTGCCGTCCAGCGGCAGAAGGGGGACCGCGTCATGGAAGACGACCTTGCCGTTGCCGTCGCGGACGGTGATGACCGGCGCATAACCGTGGCTGACGAGATAGACCTTGGCGCCGTCGATCTCCAGCGGCTTGTTGACCTGGACGGTCGCCGGGGTCTCCTTGCCGTAGGCGCCCTTGCTGTAGGTGATCTTCGCCTGGTAGGTGCGCGGGGTGCCGCGGTTCGGGCCGGTCAGCTCGTAGGTGCCCTTGAAGTCCTTCAGGTCGAAGCTGAACGGCACCAGGTCGTCGTCGGTGAAGAGGCTGCCGGACTTGAAGTCGTCGTACTGCAGCATCGAGTTGGCGAACCCGTCGCCCTCAACGATCAGCTTGCTGCCGTCCGACTTGTACAACTGGCCCGAGGCGAAGGCGACCAGCATCACGATCAGCGCGATATGGAAGACCAGGTTGCCCACTTCACGGGCGTAGCCCTTCTCGGCGGTGACCGAGTCCCCGGCGAGAAGGGTGCGGAAGCGGCGCTTCTTCAGCAGGGCGAGCGCGGCCTGGTGGACCTCCTCGGGCTCGGCCGTCGTGCGCCAGGTGGTGTAGGCGGGCAGCCGGGTCAGCCGCTTGGGCGCGCCCGGCGGCCGGCTGCGCAGCTGGCCCACGAACTGCCAGGTGCGGGGCACGATACAGCCGATGAGGGAGACGAACAGCAGGATGTAGATCGCGGAGAACCACACCGAGCTGTAGACGTGGAACAGGCCGAGCCTGTCGTAGATC
Organism: Streptomyces sp. NPDC004752; assembly: GCF_053601275.1. Classification (NCBI taxonomy): domain Bacteria; kingdom Bacillati; phylum Actinomycetota; class Actinomycetes; order Kitasatosporales; family Streptomycetaceae; genus Streptomyces; species Streptomyces sp. NPDC004752. Next base: position 133,321 of record NZ_JBSGBN010000005.1, read on the forward strand.
GGCGCGAGCGTCGTGTGGGCCTTGCGGAAGTCGTCGACCTTGGTGGCGTCGATGCCGGTCTGCGGGATCAGCGAGCCGGGGATCGCGCCGAGCGACAGCAGCAGGAGCAGCAGCAGCGCGACCCGCATGGAGGTCAGCTGTCGCCAGAACCAGCGGGCCCAGCCGATGACGCCCAGTGCGGGCATGCTCACCGGCTCTTCGCGCGGAGCGGTGGACAGCCGGGAGCCGGCGTCCTCAAGACCCTGCTCCTCCGCTTCGCCCGGGGAGTTGTCGGGCGTGGCCTTCGACGTCGTGCTCATCGATCAGATCCCCACAGTGAAGCCGTTGGACCAGGTCTGCATCTGCTGCACCAGACTGTCCCAGGCGCCGGTCAGCAGCAGCACACCGGTGACGATCATCATCGTGCCGCCGATGCGCATCACCCAGACATAGTGGCGTTTGACCCAGCCGAAGGCACCGAGGGCCTTGCGGAAGGCCATCGCGGCGAGCACGAAGGGCACACCGAGGCCGACACAGTAGGCGACCGTCAGCAGGGCGCCGCGGCCGGCGCTGGCCTGGTTCATGGCCAGCCCCTGCACGGAGGCGAGGGTCGGACCGATGCAGGGCGTCCAGCCGATCCCGAACAGCGCGCCGAGCAGCGGCGCCCCGATCAGCCCGGTGCTCGGCCGCTGGTGGAAGCGGAACTCACGCTGGGTGAGCCACGGCATCAGCCCCATGAAGAACACGCCCATGACGATCATGAGCACACCCAGCACCTTGGTCAGGATGTCCTGGTGATCCAGCAGCGTCGAGCCGAAGTAGCCGAACAGCGCGCCGCCGGAGACGAACACGACGGTGAAGCCGAGGACAAACAGGGAGGCGCCCATGACCATCCGCCCGCGCCGGGCGTCCGCCAGATCGGTGCCGGCGACTCCGGTGACATAGGAGAGATAGCCGGGGACCAGCGGCAGCACGCACGGGGAGAAGAAGGAGATGAGGCCGCCGACGACCGCGACCGGCAGCGCGACGAGCAGCGCACCGCTGAAGACGGTCTCGTTGTGGCCCGTCTGTGCGGCGAGCGTCAGGAGCGCACTCATGTCACTTCTCCGCGAGGACCGGCTTGATCATCTTGAGCAGGTTCTCCTCGCTGAGGCCTTGCAGGGCGCGCGCGGCGATCTTCCCGTCCCGGTCGATGATGAGCGTGGAGGGGATCAGCTGCGGATTGAGCGTGCCCTTCTTGAACCGGAGCATGAGCTTGCCCGTCGGGTCGTACAGGCTGGGGTAGGTGATCCCCTGCTCCTTCTCGAAGGCGACCGCGGGGGTGGTGCTGCCGTCCCGGGTGTTGATGCCGACGAACTGGACGCCCCGGTCGGCGTACTCCCGGGAGACCTTGGCGAAGTTCTTGCCCTCGGCGCGGCATGGACCGCACCACGAGCCCCAGACGTTGACGACGACGACCTTGCCCTTGTAGTCGGCGACATCGAGGGTCTTGCCGTCGATCGTCTTGCCGGACAGGTCGGGCGCCGCGTCACGCGAGCCCTTGGCCGCCGTGTCGATGCCGTTGTTCCCGGTGACGAAGTTGGTGTTGCCGCCGCCCCCGGAGATGCCGCCGGAGCCGCACGCGGACAGGGCCAGGGCCGCCGCGGCGGCCACGGCGCTGAACAGGACGGCGCGGCTGCGGGTACTCATGTGAAAAGTTTCGCATGCCCGTTCCGGGGATCTTGCCCGCCCCCCTTGCGGGCGGAAATCCGCATTTCAGGCGGCGTTCACCGGGTCCTTGGACGCCTCGGAGCGGAACGCCTTCCAGCCGCCGACCGGGCGCTGTCCTACGTCCAGCGTGCGGAGTCGGGCGAGCACCTCGGGGCGCTGTACGTCGAGCCAGTCGACGAACTGCCGGAAGGAGACGATCCGTACGTCGGCGCCCTTCTCCTTCTCCCGCGCGATGTGCTTGAACGTCTCCTCCACGGCGTCCATATAGATGCCGCCGTTCCACTGCTCGAAGTGGTTGCCTATGAAGAAGGGTGCGCGATTTGTCTCGTATGCCCGATTGAATCCCGCTATGTACGCCTGCGCCGACTGCCGACGCCAGCCCGGGTAGTTGTACGCCGGCGCCTTGGTCGAGTTGACCGACTGGTTGGCGAGCATGTTGTAGTCCATGGACAGGACCTCGAAGGAGCGCCCGGGGAACGGGATCTGCTGCAACGGCAGGTCCCACACGCCCAGCTTCTTCTGGGGCCACACCTGACGGCCGCCGGGCGAGGAGGCGTCGTAGCGCCAGCCCAGTTCACGGGCGGTCGGCAGCAGATTGTCCTGGCCGAGCAGACAGGGCGTACGGCCGCCGACGAGTTCCTTGTCGTAGTCGAAGGGCAGCGCGGGCAGGTCGCTCCAGCCGCTGTTGGTCCGCCACCGCTTCACGAACGACTTGGCCTGCTCGATCTCGCTCCGCCACTGCTGCGGGGTCCAGTTGCCGACGGTGCCGGAGCCGGCACAGAAGTGCCCGTTGAAGTGCGTGCCGATCTCGTGGCCCGCCAGCCAGGCGCGGCGGACGTTCTTCAGCGTGGCCTTGATGTGCTCGTCGGTGAGGTAGCCGATGTCGGAGGCGCCGCGCGGGTTGTTCGGCGGGGCGTAGAGGCGCTTCTTCGACTCGGGCAGCAGATACAGCCCCGACAGGAAGAAGGTCATGCTCGCGCCGTGCTGCTCCGCCAGGTCGAGGAAGCGCGGGAAGAGGCCGTTGCCGACCTCGCCCGCCCCGTCCCAGGAGAAGACCACGAACTGCGGCGGGGTCTGGCCGGGTTCCAGCGGCTCGGGCGGGCCGGGCTGGTGCGGCTGCTTGCCCGTGAACGCCGTGGAGCCGTCGCCGATGGGCCGCGCGGCCGGCGCATCACCGGCGTCGCCCTTGCCGCTCCCCTGCCCCTTGCCGCGCCCGCTCCCGTCCCCGTCCCTGTTCCCGTCCCCGCCGGAACCGGAGCCGTGCCCGCCGCCGTCCAATCCCCTGAGAGTGCCGCAACCCACGAGTCCGGCGGCGGCCGCGGCCCCCGCGCCGAGGCCGAGGAGTCCCCTCCGGGAGAAGGTGCGCATGAAATCCCCGATTCGTCACGTCCTGCTGGTGGTCACCCACTCAGAGGGCGCGACGAACAGAGAGGTTCCGTATATTCTCCTATTTTTCTCCACCAAGACCGCAAAATCGCCGTAAAACACTTCGCAGACGCCCGTCAGACAGCCCGCCGGCGCTCGGCAGACCACCCGCGGACGTCCCGGCAGCCCCCTCGCAGACGCCCGGCAGACCACCCGCGGACGTCCCGGCAGCCCCCTCGCAGACGCCCGGCAGACCACCCGCGGACGTCCCGGCAGACGCCTCACAACCGCTCACGACCGCTCAGGCCCCAAATGCCTTGCCCTGCCCCTTGCCCTGCCCCGTCCCCTTCAGCGGCTTGGCGCCGCCGAGCAGATGGGCCGGGACGAGGTCACGGGCGGGCTCGGTGTATCCGACCGAGACGATCCGGTCGCCCTGGTAGGTGAAGGCCGTCAGCGAGGCGAGCGTGCACTGCCGCTTGCGCGGGTCGTGCCACAGCCGCCGCCTCTCGATGTACGACCGCACGATCCAGATCGGCAGCTGATGGCTCACCAGCACCGCCTCGTGCCCGCGCGCCCGGTCCCGGGCGGCGTCCAACGCGCCCTTCATCCGGACCACCTGGTCGATGTACGGCTCACCCCAGGACGGCTTGAACGGGTTGACGAGATGCTTCCAGTTGCCCGGCTTGCGCAGCGCCCCGTCGCCCACCCCGAACGTCTTGCCCTGGAAGACGTTCCCGGCCTCGATGAGCCGCTCGTCGGTGTCGAGGCCCAGCCCGTGCGCCTTGGCGATCGGGGTCGCGGTCTCCTGGGCCCGCTCCAGCGGGGAGGCCGCGACATACGTCACATCGCGGGAGGAGAGGTGCTCGGCTACCCGGTCGGCCATCTGCCGCCCGAGGTCGGACAGGTGATAGCCGGGCAGCCGCCCGTACAGGACCCCGTCCGGGTTGGCGACCTCTCCGTGCCGCATCAGATGGACCACCGTGATGTCCTTGTCGGTGCTCATACGGTGGCCTCCGCGGCGGCTCGGGCCGCCGCCGGAAGGGCGTCGGCGATGGTCTGGACGGCCCGCTCGTCATGCGCCGTGGACACGAACCAGGACTCGAAGGACGACGGCGGCAGATAGACGCCGTTCGCCAGCATCGCGTGGAAGAAGGCGGTGTAGCGGAAGGACTCCTGACGCTTGGCGTCCTCGTAGTCGCGCACCCGCCGGTCCGTGAAGAACACGGAGAACATGTTGGCGGCGCTCTGCACCTGATGCGCGACGCCCTCCTTGGTCAGCGCCTCGCCGACGAGGGAGCGGACCTGCTCGGATACGGCGTCGACCGTCCCGTACGCAGCGTCGTCCAGCAGCCGCAGCTGGGCGAGGCCGGCGGCGGTGGCGACCGGATTGCCGGAGAGCGTGCCCGCCTGGTAGACCGGCCCCGCCGGGGCGAGATGGGCCATGACATCCGCACGACCGCCGAAGGCCGCCGCCGGGAACCCGCCGCCCATCACCTTGCCGAAGGTCATGAGGTCGGGCCGCACACCCTCGATCCCGTACCAGCCGCTCCTGCTGGTACGGAAACCGGTCATGACCTCATCGGAGATGAACAGGGCGCCGTTCTCGGCGCACACGTCCTTCAGCCCCTGGTTGAACCCGGGCACGGGCGGCACGACGCCCATGTTGCCGGGCGAGGCCTCCGTGATCACACAGGCGATCTCACCGGGGTGCCGGTGGAATGCCTCCTGCACGGCCTCCAGATCGTTGTACGGCAGCACGATGGTGTCGCCGGCCTGGGCGCCGGTGACACCCGGGGTGTCGGGCAGCGCGAAGGTGGCGACACCGGAGCCGGCGGCGGCCAGCAGCGCGTCGACGTGACCGTGGTAACAGCCGGCGAACTTGATGACCTTGGAGCGCTGGGTGAACCCGCGCGCGAGCCGGATGGCCGACATGGTCGCCTCGGTCCCGCTGGACACCAGCCGCACCTGCTCGACCGGCTCGACCCGGGCGACGATCTCCTCGGCGAGGGCCACCTCGCCCTCCCCCGGCGTACCGAAGGACGTGCCGCGCGCGACGGCCGCCTGGACGGCGGTGATCACCTCGGGGTGCGAGTGCCCCAGGATCATCGGCCCCCAGGAACACACGAGGTCGACGTACTCCCGCCCGTCGGCGTCGGTCAGATAGGGGCCGGAGCCGGACACCATGAACCGGGGCGTGCCGCCCACGGCGCGGAAGGCACGCACCGGCGAGTTCACGCCGCCCGGGGTGACGGCGGACGCGCGGTCGAACAGGGCCTGCGAGACGGGCGCTTCATAGGGGTAGGGCGCACCTGAAAGGGACGATTCACTCATGACCTGCTACTTCTCCGACCTCTCCGACCTTCTCCGAGCTTTACGGCGTTTCTCAGCGTTTCTTGGCGTTTTCAGCGGGTTCAGCGGGTTCAGCGGGTTCAACGGGTTCAACGGGTTCAACGTTCTCAGCGCGTCCCGGACTCCGGTTGCGTAGTGACCTCCTCAGAGTGACCTCCTCAGAGTAGGCCGACCCCGCCACCGCTCCCGCAAGCACGTGGTCGATCGCCCGCCATCTGCGAGACTGGGGCCCGAGACGACCTGATACACAGAGAGAAACACAGCTCATACGGCACACGGTGATCAGCAGCCACGAGGATCCTGCGGACTGATGTTTCAACGCACGTTTCGGCGGGCGACCGTGGGGGAGGTCACTGACACGATGATCGGGTTGCGCGGCGGGGGCCACGCGTCCTAGAAAAGCAGTCGGGTGGAGATATGCATCGCGGTGGCGGACTGGGCGAGGGGACTGATGATCTGGGTCCTCGACGCGCCCGGCGGGGCAGGCACCGGCGCGACGCGGAGGAGACGACCGAAGCACGTCAGGCACAGGGTGTACCGGGAGAGCCCGAGCGGCCCGACCGGCGGACCGACCGCCGGGCCGAGCGTCGGGTCGACCGCCTCCGGGCGGGGAGCAGAAATGGTGGTCGGGTGGGGGTGACGTACAAATACTTCGGCGCGCCGGACGGCGCGACCGCGGCCCGTGTCCCGATCTCGATGCGCCCCGAGGAACTCGGCGGCGACGAGCTCGGCATGAACGGCATGTTCACCAAAATCAAGCCGGAGACGATGGCCGCGATGGTGCTGACCGGCATCGAGGGCGTACCCCTCTACAAGGTGCCGCCGCTCGAACTGGTGGTCCTGCACCCCGACTACGCGGTGGTCAGACTGCCGATGACGGTGGTCGACCCGCTGCGCGGCATCGGCGAGGAAGCGGTGGGCGCGGCGGCGTTCATCTGGTCCACGGTCCCGGACCGCGGCGGCCCACGGGACGCGTTCAACGTGTACCAACTGCTGCACGAGTGGCAGGACTTCTCGCACCGGTTGCATGAGGCGGGGCATCAGCCTTATTGCTTGGTCTGGCCCTGAGTCTGGGGTTTTGGTGGTAGCGGGCGGGGTCTTCGGGCCTCGCCCTTTTTGGTGCCGGAGAGGGGCCGTCAGGCGGCCAGGGCAATTGAGGGCACATTGGTTTCGGTGATGGCGCTGTTGTGCCCTGGGCGTCTCCGGTGGCCTGCGCCTCCGTCTCCGCCTCCGCCTCCGCCTCCGTGAAAGCGTCGTCGACCACCTTGCGGGTGTGGGTCTCGCTGGACGGCAGCAGGTGCGTGTACGTCCGCAGCGTGAAGCCCGGGTCCGAGTGGCCAAGGTATTCGGAGAGCGCCTTGATGCCCTCCCTCGCATCCAGGAGCACGGAGGCGTAGGCGTGCCGGAAGGCATGCATGCCGTCTTCCCGGGTCGCCTGGTGGTAGCGCGCGCCGCGCTCGCGGGGAGGGATCACGCCGGCGGCGGCCAGAGCCCGCTTCCAATCGCCCATGTTGAAGACGCTGCGGTTGCAGCCCCGGTCCTTCTCGTCGGCGAAGAGGAGGCGGAAGGTCTTCGGCTCACCGTCCGGCTTGACCCAGGGCAGGCTGACCTCGACCGCCGGGAACTCCTTCATGTGGGCCTTGACGGCGACGGCGAGCTGGGCCGGTAGGGGCACCGACCGGATCTTGTTGCCCTTGGGGAGGGCGAAGACGGGCTTCGTGCCGACGAGCCGCACCTGGCGGTTGACGTGGATCCAGCTGCCCCTGAAGTCGATGTCCTCGACGGCGAAGCCGAACACCTCGCCCTGACGCAGGCCGCAGCCGAAGGCGAGCTTGCCGCCGGCCTGGAAGCGCTTCGGGAGACCGGCGATGACGGCGCGCACGCGCTCCAACGACCAGGGGACGATCTTCTTCTTGGTCGCGGTCGGCAGTTTGACCGACTTCGCCTTGCAGGGGTTCTTCGGCAACAGCCCGTCCTCCACGGCCGCGCCGAGGATGCTGGAGAGGATGTCGAAGATGCCCTCGATCGTCGACACCTCCAGTTCGGCGTCCTGGAGCGTGCGAATCCAACCCTGAATGATCGAAGGCTGGTTGAGGGACCGCAGCTCGCGTCGGCCGAGGTGCTCGACGATGTGGTTGCGCACCGTCGCCTCGTAGCGGAGCGCGGTCGTCGGGCCGACGGAGTTCGCGTCGAGCCACTTCTGCGCGTAGGCGCCGAGCGTCTGCTTCGTCTCGGCCGGGACGACGTAGGAGCCGCGCCGGATTTCGACGTCGACCTCGGCGGCGCGGTTGTCCGCCTCGGCCTTCGTGTGGAAGTTCTCCTTGCGCTGATGGCCGTCCAGGTCGCGGTAACGGACCTGCCAGCGCTTGCCGATGCCGTGGTCGGCGGTAGGGACCATCCGCTTCGTACGGCTCTTGTGTTCGCCGCACTCGGCCTCGGCGGGCTTGGGGTGGGACTTATGCCAGCGGTCGTACACGTCAGCCAAGAAGGGCCTCCTGGATGGGGTTTGGGGACTGGGGGTGGCGTGGGTCGCAGCGGCGCGCGTCAGCCGCGGGAGCAGTAGGGCTGCGGGAGGGGCGGCGAGCTGGTGCTGGGGCAGGTCGGCGCAAGGCGTGGGTGCTTGATGGCGCGGGCGGCGTGGAGGCAGGCGGGGCCTATTTCGACAGGTCGGTTGGGCATGACAAATAGCTGTAACTTGCAGTCGACCGTCATGGCAAGAGTTAGTTCTTAAACTCTCCAAAAGTCGCCCGGAAGCGAAGTGGTGTTCGTCTCGTCGAATTCCGGCACATCACGAGCCGTTTCAGCTGGGAGGTTGTGCTACCTTCCCTCCGCATCAATGAGGCGGGCGATTTGAGCACCTATCGGATGCAGTGTCCGGCGGGCCGGCCGCGTCACTTCTGACTGCTGCACGCCGCCTCTGAGCTGCTGGGGTACCGGATTCCGGCACGTCGGCTGGTTGCTTCGCCGCAGAAAATTTCAGCTTCCGCGGGAGCGATTTCGGCAACCGGGGATTCGCCCTTACTGTTTTGGTCTCCCCCGGCGACGCCGAGGGAAGCAGCCGGGACTTTCAGAATTCACTCTGGACGCTCCCCAGATGGTGTGGCTGTGTTGCCCACGCCTGCCATCCAAAACCCTGATTCCGATATGGAGACCTCATTGAGCTGTTGCCAGCAATGATCGGTGGCGCTCCGTGACCACATCATGCGGTGCGGCTCTTCTCGAAGTGGAATAGGGCCAGGGCCGCGGCGACGA